>CAJBWJ010000057.1 GCA_903959355.1 uncultured bacterium | reverse complement strand
TACAAGAAGAACTACCGCCAGAGAGAGGTAGTCCACCAGTTGAAGCTAATTTGCATACGAGCTAATTGCATGGGTGTCATATTAACAAAGGAAAACGTTTATGTCAATTTTATTGAGTTCTAATTAATTTTACTTTTTGTAGTTTGCTTAATTTTTTAATGATAGATTCTCTAATTGAAGCTTCACTGCGTGTAGAGAGTTTTTCAGAGTAAATCAATTTAACTGGTCCGCGCCCGCGAGTGTAAGCGGCGCCTTTGCCAGTGTTATGTTTTTCTATACGATTTTTAACATCATTACTAATGCCAGTGTAATAAGTGCCATCGCTACATTCAACGATATAAACAAACCAATAAACATCAGTTTTTTCTGACATAATATTTACTATACAAGAATTTTTTTGTTTTAAGTCATATAATCTAATACATGCTTAAATTTATTTTCAAATTCATCATTAAATTTATTTTAATTTTAGCAATCATAGCCATTGGATTGTTGACTTATCTTGGAGTAATGCCTTGGTCCTCATCTTTTGGTGTTGGTCAAAAAGATTTGGGTATCAAGGTTACAAAAGAGGAATCAGTGGCAGCTATTGTAAAAATAGGCACACAGATTATCGGTCTACCGGCTGTTACTCCTGATGAAAATAGTTTCAGATTGGAGGGAACAAAAATAGCTAATTTTGCTATGGATAGTCAAGAAATTTCTGCCCATTCGAATAATAGAACATGGAGAAACTATCCGATTAAAAATGTTCAAATTAAAATTCATGATGATGGAACTATAGAAAGCTCTGCTATTTTGATAGTTTCTAAAGCAATGCCTTATGCGATGGGACTTGGATATTCTAGAGATCAAATTAAAGAAGCAATGCAGAAATATAATATTCCACCAGTTGAAGTGCCTATTTATATTTTAGGCAAAGGCTCTGTTAGTAATGACAAGGTTCTTGTTGATGCCACTAATGTCAAAATTGGTAATATCGCTATTCCTAGTAATATCTTAAAACAAGTAAACACTGAAGCCAAAAATGTTATTGAAGATTTAATTCGTAGAAACGGTAAATCATTTCATTGTGAATCTCTAACATTCGCTAATGGCAAACTTGATTTTAAAGGTAGGGTAGCTGAAAAACTTTATGTGGCAACAGAGTAAATATCCATTGTTTATTAAATTTATATTTTTGTATTTGATAATGCTTTTTTTGGCAATTTTTTTGTTAGTGTTTTCAGTGTCGTTAAAAAATAAAAATTTTGAGAAAAATATAAATAGTTCCATCTCTACTTTAGAGTCTGAGGGAACATATCCAAGTTACGGGGTTTATCCAAGAAAAATTGTTTTAGATAATTTTACTGACGCCATAATGCTAAATACTGCGTATTCAGCAGATAGTAATAGTTTTAGGTCGGTGATGTTTAATGAAAGATATCTGTCTAGTGTGGACGAAATTAATCAAATAAAAAACTTAAAATCAGCATATACAAAAACTACTATTATAAAATCAAGCTACGAAAGATATTGGCACGGTTATCTTGTTTTTATCAAGCCACTTCTTTCACTCACTTCTTATCAGGGAATAAGGTATTTACTTGGTTTTTCACTGTATTCATCTTTTATTTTTCTTTTGTATTTGCTGTTTAAAAAAAGAGAATTCGTTAAATTAATTTCTATATTGTTTGCTGCGCTATTTGTAGACTTTTTTTATTTGGGCCAATCTATTCATTTTGCTCCGGTTTTTTTAATTGGTATCATTTCATCTATTTTATTTTTATCTAAAAAAATAGACAGAAATAAATTACCTTTATTATTTTTTGTTGTTGGAATTTTAACTTCTTACTTTGATTTCTTGTCCGCACCGCTTGTATCTTTTGGCTTTTTATTAATTGTTTCTACAGAACAAGAAAAAATTTCATATCTAATTAAAAGCTGTTTGTATTGGAGTGCTGGATATATAGTTTTTGGATTAAGTAAATGGATACTTATGAATGTTTTTTTCTATAATGGAGCACTTAGCAATGCTTTCGGTCATTTTTTGAATAGAACAATCCATCAACCAGACGAAAATTTTACTTATTTGAAAACTATCATTTTGAACGTTAACCAATTAATCGGTTATGAAAAATTAAATAAAATAATTGTTTTAATTTTATTCATAATATTGTTTTCTTTATTTATATTTTATAGAAAAAAGAAAATAAATTTTTCAAAAAT
>CAJBWJ010000056.1 GCA_903959355.1 uncultured bacterium | reverse complement strand
CGTGTGCTTTCCGATCTTGATCAAACCATTCGACGACCACAATATTATTTTTTTGAATTAATTTATTAATTTCCAAAAAATTTAATTCTTCTTTGCTGTCTATTTTCCAAGCATCGATGTGATAAAAAGTGCCCTGAGTTTGTAATCTTTGATATTCATATTCATTGATATAAGAATAAGTTGGTGAACTAATCACCTCATTTATTCCAAGGAATTTAGCGATACCTTTGGCAAAAATAGTTTTGCCCATGCCAAGTTCTCCATTGAGCGCGAAAACTAAGCCATTTTCTTGTAGCTGATTTAAATGATTAAGCATTAGTCGACCAGCCAACTCAATTGTTTCATTTGGAGAATCGCTCCACAAAATTTCACCAGCATCTTTATTTAGGGAGCCACGCAGGGCGATTGGTGTAGAAAGAGTAGTATCGACGACGACAGATGGCTCATTTTTTGGTAGCTCACCAGCATCGATGACTAAATCAATTAAAGATTTTTGTTTTTCTGACAAATTATCAAAAACATCCTGAATTTTATAAGGTCTTTTTTTGCCAGAAGCATTGGCAGAAGTACTGGTGATGGCACTGCCAAAGTTTTTTACAATTTCGACGATGAGCGGATAGTCTGGAATTCTAATTCCAAGCGTTCCAAATTCTGAATTAACTCTAGGATCGACAATATTTTTACTTTTAGAAACAACCGTAAATGGACCAGGTAAGAAATTTTTATAAAATTTTAAAGCTTGTTCGTTGATTTCAACATATTTTTCTGCCATTTGTTGATTGGTTACAGCAATGGATAGAGGTTTCCCTTCGCGGCGACCTTTGTATTGCAGTAATTTATCAATGGCTTTAGCACTGACTGCAGAAGCTCCGATGCCATAAACTGTCTCAGTTGGATAGATAACTAGTCCATCGTTCTTGAGGCATTCTGTGACTTCTCGCACTATTTCTGCTTGATTTAAATTGAGCTTTATAATTCTCATATTCTTTTGTAGGATAGTAGGCCAATATTATAATGCCAAAAAGCAATAATCGTTACCAACTTTTAGATGATTTAGATTTGCAAAGTCCTGTTCTAATTGAGGACCAAGCCGATCTTAAGTTTAATCTTTATTTAAGATCCAGAGAAATGAACCAAATTGTTCTTTATTTGGAAAAAGTGATGCTTAAAAAAAAGAGCGAGCGCGACATCTTTGTAAGTGAAAATAAAGCTTCTATCGAATCTCTTATGAAAGTTTTTATTGATGATTCAAATCTTACTTTAGAAGGCATGCAAATTGATCAAGAGTCTGCCAATCTTTCCATGCAATTAGCAATGGATTTACGCAAATCTATTTCTTTAATCAATGCTTTGTTTTATGGAGTTACTGGCTTAGCAAGCTGAACTTTTCAACGTTCCTAACAGAGTAATCAACTTAATTAATTCATCATGTCGAAATGAGTGACATTTCTAGTTGCTTCTTTTTTGCCATTTTTCAGTAGAGCGCTCCACAGTGATAAATTTTCGCCCTTTGAGATTTGTTCTAAAGAATTTTTATCAATTAAATAAGATTTTTCAAATCGATCGACACATTCTTTTTGTATTGATTCACGATTGAATCGATGGTCGCAGATCATATAAATAATTTGAGGATATTTATTATCTGGAGTATGGCTTAAGCCATAGTTTGTATTTGTAATTAATTTTTGATCAAACTCTTTTTCCAAAAAATACCAGATTCCACTACTGCCCCAGCCGTCAAAAGGCATGTTTTTAGTAGTTGTGTACCAACTAATTAGTAGATCTGGAATGCTATTATCAGTTGTTAAATTTTTATTTAAATAATCTTTATATATGATTTTAGATATATTTAATTGCTGATCGTAATAAGATTGCGGCGGCAAAATTTCGAATGTTTTTTTTATACCAATATTTAACATTATAGAAAGACTTAGAATAGTTAAAAACCAACCTAAAATTGGCTTTTTCTCTATAAATAATCTGAGAATAAAACCGATTAAAATTAGAAAAAATGGAAAAATAAAAAGCAAATAAGTTTCTGCCACACGATGTTTATAGAGAACACAGAGTAAAACAGATGAGCACATGGATACTATAAAAATGAATACTTCTTTATTTTTTTTATTTCCAAACATTTCTTTTATCAAAAATAAGAAAACTAATATAAATATTCCGCTTGCTAGGGTAGAAAAATCACTACTCCAAATCATTTCCGCTAACATTGCTATTACTTTTTGTAGTTGAGCTAGTGGAGACAAAGCATAACTATTTTCAAAATTTTTAGTGAAAAAATAAATTTGATCAAATGGAAAATTTGTATAAGTAAGAACTATCCATGACCAAAAAATTGAAACAAAAGCCACAATTGGTATTAATATTCCAATAAAAAAGTTTTTTTCTTTTT
>CAJBWJ010000055.1 GCA_903959355.1 uncultured bacterium | reverse complement strand
TTTACTTTTATTTTATTTATTTTCTTTTTTACTGCTGCTCAGCAAATTCATTCAAAATTTTTCTTGGCCTCTGCTTAAAAAAGTTTTTATATTGCTCTTTCCTCCATTGTTCAAAGCCAAAAAGAATTTGGTTTTTGAATATAGAGAAACTCTAGCTAGTCCATTAGCTAAAGTAGAATTACTTGATCAAAATGAAAAAGTTTTAGATTTTGCGATCACTAATATTGACGGAAACTTTAATGATTTGGATTATCCTAAAAAAGACCAATGGAGATTGAGAGTAAAAGATGATAATTTTTATTATCCAATCGGTGATAAAAAACCAGATCAATTAGAATTTTGGCACTTCTATCAGAATCAATTGTTTAATGAGAGTTATGGCGGTCAAGCAATTTTAATTCCTACCTTGAGAGCCGCTGGACAAACTAAGTTACCTTTGTTTGAAAGATTGCGTATTTTTGTATTGTATTTACTTGATTATCCGACTTGGTTTTTGATTGTTTCTTTATTGTTTTCTCTCATTTTTACCTTGCGCTATCCAGCTTTATACAACTACATATCTTTGGGATTTTATTCTTTTATTCTTCTATATAAAATTTTTGTTTCAATTAAAAATAAATTAAAAGTCACATTACTTGTTCAATTGATTGGTGGACAACAGTTTTCTGATAATCTAATTATTTCGTTTTTTGACCAAAAAAATAAATCAGCAATTTCCATGGTCATGCCTTTTGATTTTTCTAAATCCAAGTTAATCAATCACTCTTTTGAAAGTGCTTTTTTGACTGCTTTTGCCAAAAACCTTGTTTTAGAAAAAAACGATTTGTCTGTTGATAGTCAAGTAATTAATTTTAGCGGAAAACAAGAAGAAATTTCGCTACAAATCAAGAAAATTTAAAAATTAATTGTGTATAATATCCATCCAAAGAATGAAATAAATGCATAATATGAAAAATTCTTTATTAGAATTAGCTGATATTGTTGAGCAATCTTATCTAAAGAATCTTGAAAAATTAGATTCTGTTTCAAAAAGGCATTTTTTATATAGATCATATCTAAGTAACAAAACAAATTTTTCAAAGCAAAAATTGGTTGATGTTTTGCATGAAACAAAGGCATCTCAACTTGATTTTATCGAAGAATTTAATCAAAATTTCTCTGTTGGTTTATTAAAACAAAAAGAAATTATTGATTTAAGGCAAGCGGCGTATCCACATGAAAACGAGCGTTTAGAGGTTTGGAAAAAATATCCAGAGCTTGTTTATTTTTACTTGGTTCTAAGAGAAAGTTTCTACCTTCGTTTTTTTAATGTATCTTTTGATTTAGATAAAAAAAGAGTTGCCGATCTATTTAAATTAGTCATGGATACTCCATCATTTTTAAAAAATTCTAGCACTCATGCCTTATGTATAATTTTTTATCTAGATTATCTCAATATGCTTCCAGTAATTAATAGTCAAAAGAAATTAGATTATGCAAATCTTGTTAAAGATCAGTTTGTCATAAGCGCATCTTCATCTGATACAGAAATATATAATTATTTATATGCGCTAAATCACATCGTTATTTGTGATTCATATTTTTATCTTAAATTGCCAAATGAAAAATTATTTTTTTACGCAGTTAAGCTTAAAAAACATGTAACACTTTTTTATGAGCGACTGAGTTTAGATTTAAAATTGGAAAGTTTACTCAGTTGTTTATTACTTGGCGATCAAAATATCAATTTCCAAGATAAAGTTATCGATGAATTGTATTTAAACTTCAATCACTCAATGAATATTGTTGATAATAAGAAAATATTGAAAGCCACTCATCAATCTTCTGAGCATACAAACGCACTATTAATGCTTGTGGCAAGAAAAAATAAACTTTTTTCACAAATGAATAGTCTTATGATTTAGAAATATCTTGTTCATTATTTTGATATTGTTTTCTGTATTGTTTTAAATGACTATTACAATAAAATATTCATTTCTGAACTAGAAAAAATAAAAAATAGACAAAACAAAAGAATATGAAACTTCACTTTCTAATGGTTGGTTTTGCTACAAAAAAAATCCACATAGATCCGGCTATTAAGGCAGGAGCTAAGGTTAGTTTATTAATTAGCAGTAATGAATATAAGAGCGAATATGAAGGCTTTTTTCATAGAGTATTAGTTGTCGACAATATCTACGATTGGAATCAGTTAAAACCGGCTTTAGATAAAATTGAAAAAATTGACGCGGTTGTTACTAGACGTGAAAAGTTCATTAGTGTTGTCGGAGTAATTAATGAACACCTCGGTTTAAGAGGTGTTGATTACAAAACCTCTAGAAATTTTTGTAATAAGTATTTAATGAAACAGCAATGGTTAAAAAATCACGTGCCGTGTGCAGAAGGTATTTGTCTAGATAATTTAAATGGTTTGGATGAATTTTTGAAGCGACACTCTTTTCCTCTCATTCTCAAAAAAACCTCAGCCGCTCATTCCAATTTTGTCATAAAGACTGAATCTAAAGAAGATTTGCTTGAAAAGCTAAATTTTCTTAAAAGTAAGGTAAGTGGCTACGTTGCTTCTAGGCCAATTGATGGCTACAAAAGTAAAGTTGCTGAATGCCAACTTTTATTAGAAGAAATGCTTCATGGCAGAGAGCTAACAGTCGATACTTTTGTTTCAAAGGGTGTTTTTATTCATACTCCTATTTGTGAATACACAATGACTCACGAATTGGGAATTAATGATTCTTATCTACCAATTAGAACCATGCCAACTAGTCTTTCAGAAAATCAAGAGAAATTGGTGCATGAAACTGTAGAAAAAGCTTTGTCTGCTCTTACTGCAAAAAATTGTATTTGTCATACAGAACTTTTTTTTGATGAAGAAGCGAATACTTGTAAGGTTGTTGAAACAACGCTAAGAGGTGGAGGAAATAGAGCAGAAATGACTCGTCTCAGCACTGATTATGATTATAGTTTGTCTGTTTTTAAAGCCACGGTTGATTTAGAAATTGAATCTCCACAAAAACCTTTTAAAGCGATATCTGTTATAGAGTATTTTGCAGAAGGTAAAGGAATAATTAAAGAACTTAATTTAGACTTTTTAAATAAAAATAAAGCTGTCAGTAATATAAAAATTACTTGTCAAATTGGGGATGCAGTTGAACAGGCAAAATTTGGCGGTAAATTTATTGTAAGTCTTTTTGTTGAGGCAGAAAATTCTTTTGAAAGTAAAAAGCTTGCTTTGGATTTATTTAAGCAAGTTAGAAAATCCATCAAAATAGATTATTCTTAATAATCTCAAGTACTGTTCTTTTATAAACTTCTGGATTTTGCACAAAAACTTTTGGCAGAATGATTTTTTCGCTTAAACCTAGTTTTTTAGCTTTGCCAATATCTTTAAGATCTATTTTTCCACAGTAAAGTTCGCTTGGATCGCAATTATTTTTTTTAAGATAATTTAGAACTTCTATAAAACCTTCAAAATAAACTAAATCTTTGGTAAAAGCACCTTTTTTGCTGGTGTCCTCTATTCCTCTTTTTTTCTTCAGGGTCCAAGTCCAAGCTCTTTCTGAATCTTGCCAGATTTGATAAAAAAAGTTAAAGACAGTTTGAAAATCTTTTTTGAGAGCTATATCTACTGCTAAATAATTAGCTGCTGATTTGTAAGCTAATTTGTGTTCGCTGACAACTAGTTCATTGATTGCTGCTAGACCCTCCTCAGTGCGCAGATATGCTTTAAAACCGTTCCTTTTTTTATTTTTAAACCATGTCTGTCTTTCATAGTTTAATTGTCTGACAATGTGGGTATCTATCTCATGATTTAGAATAGCTTCAATCTCGCTTTGATCAATAACTACAGGCAGACGGACTTTTACGAGCTTGTCGATATTATTGACGGCGATGCGACTGATAAAGTTTTTAGAAAAAACAATTTTATATTCATTTTGTAGGTTATAAATTGAGAGTCTTTCTTCAATTAAATCTTCAATTAGATCTTGATCTAGAAAAACTTTGCCATCTTTTATTTGTTTGGCCAAATCTTTTTCTTTTAAATGTTTTTTAAGAATTCTTTTGGCTAGAAAAAGATACCAGAATTTAGGTCTACCGTATTTTGTCAGTTCTTCTGTCGATGTGCTTTTTCCATAAATAAATTGTGGATTATATTTAAAATTGGCAGCAAAAAATTTTTCTTTTTCACTATCTAAATTAATTGGAATGAGATCGCTTAGTTTTGGCATATTTTTTATTCGTCGAAACGAATAATAAAGTTTTTCAGATCTTTGCGACCTATCTCAATTTTATTTTGTTTGCTATTTAGTTTATTGCTGACGATCATGGTTGTTTTGACAGTTTGTTCTTTGATTCTAAATTTAACTTCTACCACTGGAACCTTACCTTCTTCTTGTTCTGATTGGAACCAAAGTAAATCATCAACATCAATCAGGCCCAATTCTTGAGCTAATTTTTTAGCAATGGCACTGCTGAAACGGCCAGTGTTTAAAAAAGCAGTTGTTTCGATTTTTTGTTTATTGTCACCCCAGACCAAAACATCTTCATGAATTGAAACCACTGGAAATTCAGCCTTATTTTTAATTTTAGAGGCAAAATCACTAGCAAAAAGAGCTTGAGCGACTTTGACACCATGTTTAGGACCTTGAATATTGAGGTCTTCTACTCTTTCTAGGCGACGACGCAATCCGGCACGATTGGCAGCTTGAATTGAAAGTCCTGGAGCGGCATTTAATTCAACCACCATTGGACCTTTGTCTTTGTGAATAAAAAGATCAACACCAACAAAATTCAATTCAGCAACATTACTGGCAACCACTGCTGTTTCAAGAATTTTTTCCCATTCTGGAATGATGATCCCGTTCAGCTTTTTTTTAGTTCCTGGAAGATAACGAATTGGTTCGCTTTTATGAGCCACTGCAAAAGTAGTAATTCCAGTGGCAATATCTATGCCGACAGCTAAAGCTCCTTGAGTGACATTTGCACGGCCGCCAGACTCTTCAGTTGGTAGGCGCAACATGGCCATAACTGGAACGCTATTAAAAACAACAACTCTAATATCTGGAGTACCTTTATATGAATACTTCAATAATTTTGGATGAATCGGAATTCTTTCTTCAATAATGACATTGTGATTAAGACCATGAATACTGTATTGTCCAGAAAGAATATCATTACAGTGCAGAGTAATATCTGCCAAACTCCAATTATTGCCAAGCATATCTACCCAATTGTCTTCACCATTTTTTGTGCGAAAAGCGACTACGCCTGTGCCAGCGTAACCATTAGTTGGCTTGATCACAAAATCGTTGGTTAAATTTTGCCAATCAAAATCAGTGATATCTTCAGATGTAGCAAGAATGCCATAAATCTCTGCGCTGGCTATATCGTTGTCACGCAGAAGGATTTTGGTGGCGTATTTGGAGTGAACGATCGCTTTGGCTTTGCCTGAGCTACGACTCAGGTAGAGAGCGTTACGAGCATTAATTCCCAAGAGATCTTTGGCTTTATTAATAAACATTTGAGCTTTACTCTTCTTCTTCCTGTGAGCTGCTGCCTGAAGAAGCATCTTTAAATTTACCAAATTTAGCGTCTTGATTGAATAAATTTCTAAATCTTAAATATTCCAAAAAGCGAAGGCCGGTGTATTTACCGATCGCTAAATTAATCAGAGCAACTCCGACTAAAGTTAATTCTGGTCTTAAAATAACAAATTTTTGAAGTACTTCTGAACCGATAATGAGTGAACACAAAATGGCGATAAGCAGGGTTTCAAAAGTAATTTGAAGAGCTTCTTTTTGACTACTGAAGAGCTGAGTTTCCATGAAGTTTTCGGTTAAGAGAATAATAATTAACAAAGGGAAAATACTAATATTAATAATGAAATTGATGCTATAGACGGAAGCAATCAACATAAGAGCCAAAATAGCCACAGAAACACTCATGAGCAGCATGGCAGTTCTTGGCAGCATTGGTAATCTAAATTTTTTAAGAGCAGGTCTTGTTATTAAAGCAGTTATCAAGACAGCTGCAAAAACTATTACTCCAGTCAAAATACCTGTTGAAACAAAAGCTACTGATAAAACAGCTGGAATATAAATACCAAAGCCTTTGAGACCAATAACGTGACGAGAAAAAGCTACTAAAGAAGCAATGATTGGAAAAATTAATAAAATAACAATAATGTTTGCAGGCATACCGCTAGCAATGGCTTTACGAATAGCTTTTTGAATAAGATTATTCCAGCTAAGCGGGCCAATTGGATATTGATCTAGATAAGCAGCCAATACGCTTTTTTTCTGGCCACTAGTTTCAGTGATATCTTGATTGGTTTTTTGTTGTAATTTTTCAACTACTGCAGCTGATGGCGATGAAAGTTGAGCGCTGTCAGTAGCAATGGCTGCCGCAGTGGCGGCGTTAGCAGTCTGAGTTGTTGAAAGAATCGCTGATGGGCTGGTTAATTTAACAGAATTAATTTGTGCTTGTACCAGATTTGTGCTTGCTAAAAAAACCAAGGCAAATTGAAACAAAAAAACTAGAGTGAGGATAAGTTTAGGAATTTTCATTGTTCTTTTATTATAACAATTTTACAAAACAAGAGCAAAAGCCCCTTGCAAAAAGCCAATTAAAGATGAGGCAAGAAGCAATGAAAAAAATTGATTAAGATGAATGCCAAAAACCACGACATTGCTAATTGCGAATCCAGGAACTAGATATGTAGCCAAGTAAAGAATAAAGACGTTAATAACTAAAGAAAAAAAGCCCAAGGTAACGATGTTGATTGGTAGAAACAAAATTTTTAAAACTGGTCTCAATAGCTTCTCAAGTAAAGTCAGAACAATTCCAGCAATAACCAGAGTAATTGAGCTACTGTAATTAATATTTGGAAAAAACCAAGCCAAGATGGCAATGGTTAGAATTGAGCTGATGACAGCCTTAATAAAGTTCATCATGTGCTTATTGTAGAAGGTTTTTCTCTCTAAGTCGACTATGCTGTTTTTTGGCAAAGCGATGAGCTTCATCACGCAATCGTTGTAGCATCTTGAGAGTCGGATGATCGGCCTGTAGTGGAATAATTTTCGTTTCCAATTTGTCTTTTTTGTTTTGATCTTTGATAGAAATGACTAGTCGATCAGGATTTTTGACTAAACCAATCACTGGAGCTTCCATCTCCCAAACTTTGGCGATTGCTCGAACTTGACCTTTTCCACCATCAATCATCAATAAATCTGCTTCCCCCCACTCTGGGTGTTTTTGTCTGCGAACGAGAGCTTCTTGAAGCATGCCATAATCGTTTGGAGTATCTAAGGAGCGAATTTTAAAAAATTTATATTGGCTATTGTCGATTTGACCATCAATGAGAACTACCATCGAAACCGTGGCTTGCTGACCCATGGTGTTACTAACATCGTAGCCTTCGATGCGATGAAATTCTTTTTGACTGCTAACAATGCCTTCTTGATGAAGAATATGTCTCAAGTGAATAAGAGCTTCAGCTGTTTCTTCTTGAGAGAAATTTGGCAAAATGATGTCAGATTTTAATTTATATTGACTGCTAGTGATTTCTTTAATAAGGCTGATTTTATTTTTAGCGGAAAGAGCTTTTTCATAGGCTTCTTCATTGGAAAAAGCTAACATTTCTTGCTCTAGCTCTTTGAGCAGTGTCTTTTTTTGACCCTTCAGAAAAGCAATTAATTGTTTGATACTTTTTTGATAATCTTCTTTGCTAATTTGCTGGCAGCAGGCACCGGAACAAAGATCTATATGATGATAAAGACAGGCTTTGCCATTTTTTTTCTGACCCTGGTTGCACCATTGAAAAACAGGGCGAATGATTTTTAAAACTTCACTTAGTCGACTCGCACTAGCAAAAGGGCCAAAAAGAGCGAGTTTTTCTTGGTACATTTTTTTATTTAAATCGGTTTTGCGAACTCGCAAGATTTTTGGAAAATCTTCTTTGCTAATTAAGATATAAATATTGGATTTATCATCTTTAAGACGGCTATTGAAATATGGTTGATGAGCTT
>CAJBWJ010000054.1 GCA_903959355.1 uncultured bacterium | reverse complement strand
GATGGTTCTGCCATAGCTAAAATAACATCAACGTTTGCTCCTAAATTAATTGCTTCATTTTTTATAGTAATTAATTTTGATTTATTTTCATCGCTGCTGTGACGAATCAAGACATCAAGACTGCTACTAATGCGAGTAAGTGGTGTCTTCAGTTCGTGAGAAATATTTTCTGCCACTTCTTTTTGACGAGTTAAACTCAATGCCACTCTTTTTAAAAGAAGATTAAAGGCGCGAGTTAATGATGCAACTTCCTGATCTAATGTTGGAATCAAATAAATTTTTTTTGGTAGACGATCAATGTTTATGGAATCTATGTATTCCACCAAGCGTTTTAAAGGATGCAAAATTAAACGAGCACTAAAAATTGCTACTAATAATGAGATCAACCAAACAAGTGGTAAAAGAAATGCAAAAGAAACCAACATACCTTTTTGCAACATTGGCCACAAAGTATTTTGCGAGGCTATTTGCAAATAACCTCTATTACCATCAGCCGTTACAATTGGCATCGTATAGGTATCATATAAACCATAGCGGGGGAGCGAAAAATCACGATAAACACCTTTAGTTTTAGACAAAAATTGCTCAGTGAAATCAAAAGATAAAAGCATTTCTTGCTGATTTTGGTCTAAATCTTTATATATTCCATATTGAGCGTAAGTTTTATTTTTTTGGTCAAAAATATACAGACTGGCATCATATTCGCGCAAACTCATTTGCAAAGTTAAACCTTCAGGGTTATTAATTAAATTAAGCTTTTCAGTTTCAACTTGAATATGCTCAGTAGCAATAGCTTTGGCTTGTGAAGCCAAACGAACTCTAATTTGTTGCTCAGTACTAACATAAATAAAAATAGAAACAGCAAGCAAAGCAAATGTTGTGGCTGCTGTCGCTAGACCTCCAACCAAAATGACTAGCTTTGTTGAAAGCTTCATTTCTCGCATAGCATGTATCCTTTACCTCGCACTGTCGTAATCAGTTTTTGTTGATGACTTGAATCAATTTTTTTACGTAAATAAGCAATATGAACATCCAAAGTGTTTGAGAAAAGATCGACGGAATCATCCCAAGCGTGAGTAAGTAATTCCATTCTTTCAACAGCCTGTCCCTTATGAACTGCTAAGTATTCAATAATTGAGTATTCTCTTGGAGAAAGAGCGATTGATTTGTTATTTCTTTTTACTTCATGAGTATTAGTGTTAATAGTGAGATCGGCAATTTTAATAATTGGTAAAATAGTAGAACCAACGCCGCGGCGAGTTAAGGCTCTAATACGAGCCAAAAGTTCATTACTATCAAAAGGCTTAATTAGATAGTCATCGGCTCCAATATTTAATCCTTGAATAATATCGTTTTTTTGACCATATGAAGATAAAAATAAAATGGGTACTGTATTTTTTTCCTGACGCAATTTGGAAACGAGATCAATTCCATCTCCATCTCCCATTCGTCTGTCAAAAATCAAACAATCGAAATCAGTCCCAGCGATTAGCTCTGTAGCGTCATCTATTGAATTGACAACATCAACTGAATATTTTTCATCTCGCAAAAGAAGAGAAATATTTTCAGCTATAACCAAATCATCTTCCATTAAAAGTAATCTCATTTGGAATCATTATATCTTATAAGGAGCCATCATATTCAAAATTCTAGAATTATGTTGTGACCAAAAAATAGAACTCATATCAGTTCCACATTGAAAAATATCTCCTCCAGAATGTTGATTGCGAAAAGACGTCACATCATAGCTCACACTATCAACTTGAATTAAACATGCGTTTGGATTAGTTTTCACAGCAGCCGTAGGAGCTACTGTTGGTGCGGCAGTGACGATAGCTGTCGGAGCAGCTGTTGGTGCCGTAGTAGGAGCTGTGACAGGAACAGTTGTTGGTGATGTGGTAATCACTCTTGATGGAGCTGCAGTAGGAGATAGAGTATTAGCTAAGGCTGGAGTGGCAGTAACAACAATTTTTGTATCTAAGCTTGGACTTATTTCCTTTGGAAGTTGCTTCTTTGTTCCAAAAGAAACAACTGCTATTAAAATTAACGAGTTGACTAAAGCTAAAGCGATGATCGTGCGTAATAATTTCATTTAAAACTAAAGTCTTCAAAAATAATTTTTTTCTTTGAGACGCCTTTTTTAATTAATTGCTCATTAAAACTTTCCATCATTGGAAATGAACCACATAGATAATAGCTCGTATTTGCAGAAGGATTAATTTGATCAAATATCATCTCGGCAGTAAGTCTACCTTCTTTAGAATCATGTTCTATCCATTTTAAATTTGGATTCTGTTCAACAAAGAATTGCATAATTCTAGAAATATATGGCGAGCAAGTATTTTTTATAGAATGATAAATAGTTACTTTTTGACTTGGATCGAGATTTTGAGCCATAGATACAAATGGAGTAATTCCAATACCACCAGCAATCCAAACCATCTCTTTGATTAATCTAGCTGATTCACCAAACTTGCCAAACGGACCTCTAACAGTTATGTCGATTCCGGCAGGCAACTCAGATAAATAATTAGTCCAACTTCCAAATGCTTTAATTCCAAATTGAATAACTCCATTTTCACTACGCAAAAGAGAAAATGGATGTTCTTCTCTCTTAAATTCTTGACCAGGAACAGATAAAAATGCATATTGGCCAGCACTTATTGCTATCGCTTTTTTCGCATCTTTTGGAGAAAGAGTAACAATAAAAATTTCGCCATCTTTTACAACGCTCATTAACTTGTAATTCTTTTTTGGTAAAAACCAATAATATAAAAAGCGCTTATAAACAAATGCTGCAAAAGCTGAAAATCCCCATAAAATTATCCAAATTT
>CAJBWJ010000053.1 GCA_903959355.1 uncultured bacterium | reverse complement strand
TTCTAAATTCATCAGATTTTTGAGGATCTGCAAGCTCTTGAAATTCGGCAGGTTTATTTTTATTACTTTCGGCATCAATTTTACTTTCAAGGTCAGTTAGAAATGAATCAAAATCAAATTTTTCTGCAGATTTATCATCATTCTTAACTGGTTCTACTTTAACTGGTTCCGCTTGAACTGGTGCTGCTTGGGTTACAACCTCTGATTTAACAGGAGCTGACTTTTCTTCAAAATTCTTGGACAGCTTATCTAATTCAGCGAGCAATTGATCGATTTCAGCTGTATTATCTTTTTGAGGAGCTGGTTGAGGAGTTGATTGAGGAATTGGCTGTGAAGCTTGAACTCCCTGAGTAACCGAACTGGTCGGAGACGCACTTTGACTAACAATATCATCTTGAATCTGGATCATAGGCAGGTTTCCATGTATCGTAAATTTACTGTACAATTCCAATTTAACATAGCTGAAACAAAAAAATAAGAGTCTATTTCATGACTAATATATGCAAATTAATCGTCAAAAATTCACAACATTTATACAAAAATTAATTTTTGTTAATTTCAATCTTCTATTCTTCTTGACCCCATTCGTTTTCACCTGGATGAATCAGGAATTGTTTGAATTTAGTAAAATGCTTTTTGTTTATTTTATGGCGATTGTCTTAGTTGGCTTGTGGTTTATAAGAATGATTGCTGAACAAAAAATAATTATTAAAAGAAGTAAGTTCGATTATGTCATCTTGGCTTTTTTAGTATCCCAAATTATTTCCACTATTTTTTCTTTGCATATGCGCACTTCATGGTTTGGTTATTACACCAGATTCAATGGTGGTCTTCTATCTACGATTACCTATATAGGTCTTTATTATGCTTTTGTTTCCAACATAAAAAAAACTCAAGTTCAAGCTATTTATAATAGTTTATTTCTCTCAGCCTTGATGATAAGTTTTTACGCCATTCCAGAGCATTTCGGCCATTCCCCAAGCTGCTATCTGGTAGCAAAAAAATTCGATGTCAGCTGTTGGGTTCAAGATGTGCAAAATAGAGTTTTTGCTACTTTCGGCCAACCAAATTGGCTAGCTGCTTTCCTGATTAGTTTAATTCCTCTTAATGTCGATAAAATCATCAAAGAAAAAAACCTTCTTAATCGTCTCTATCTGCTACTAGTACTATCTTCAAGCGTCATGGCTCTTTTGTTTAGCAAATCCAGATCAGGACTTCTTGGATTAATTATTGGGCTTGGTTTCTATGCTTTGTTTAAAATTTTCGCCAACAAAAAAGATCGCTTAAATAATTTTCTTAAGTTAAGTGGAATTTCTTTATTGATAGCTGTTTTGACTTTATTTATTGGCACGCCTTATACCCCAAAGATAAGTGATCTTATTAAGGGAAAAACCGAAATTAGCGTCAGCGCCAGCGGATTGACTGAAATTCAAGCAGGCGGAACTCCTTCTGAAGAAATTAGAAAAATTGTCTGGCAAGGAGCAATAAAGATTTGGCAACGCTATCCAATTTTTGGATCTGGAGTAGAAACTTTTGCCTATAGTTACTATTTAGATCGACCAGTTGCTCACAATCTAGTTTCAGAGTGGGATTTCCTCTACAACAAAGCTCACAATGAACTATTAAATTATTTGGCCAATTCTGGCTTAGTAGGACTTTTAAGTTACTTAGCTTTATTTGCCATGATTTTTTATCTAGGACTAAGGCATTATTTGGCAAATAAAAACTACAGTGAGCTGCTCGCTATTTTGGCTGGAATTATAGCGATGTTTATTTCTAACTTCTTTGGCTTTTCTACGGTAACAACTAATATACTTTTATTTGGTTTCTTTGCCATCATAGTTTTAGAAGAAAAAAATAAGGAAGAAAACAATTCATTAACTGATAAAAAGACTGATAAAAAAGACAATATATCTAATAATGAATATTATATTTATGCTTTAATTGTAGTCGGAGCACTCATATTGATTAGTAAAGTTTGGGCAATTTGGGAAGCTGATTACTTATTTACTAAAGGTCAAAATACTTTTGAAAAAGGTGGTTATCAAGTTGGTCTGCCAATCATTCAACAAGCAATCAAAAAATCACCAAAAGAAGCTTTCTTTTATGATGAATTAGCTAGTGATTATGCCCAATTAAGCATTGCTTTTGCCAATGAGAAACAAAGTACTGCTAGCACTAAATTGGCTCAAAGCGCCATTGAAAGCAATAATTTTGCTCTTGGTCTCAATCCAGCACATCTCAATTTCTACAAAAGCCAAGCCAGAATTTATATTAGATTGGGTCAGCTTGATCCAAGACTCTATTCCTATGCAAAAGATTCTCTGGAAAAAGCTATTACACTGGCTCCAACAGATGCCAAACTTTACTACAATCTTGCTTTGGTTTTTGAAATTTTGGATGAAAAAGAAAACGCTATTAAAAATATGGAATATGCAGTTTCTATCAAAAGCAATTATCTACAAGCTCGTGGCGAATTAGCTCGTATGTATTTTACAAAAGGAGAATTAGAAAAAGCTAGAGATCAATATATCTATAGCTTAGAAAAAATTGCTCCAAATGATGAATTAGTCCAAGAAAAATTAAAAATTGTCGAGGCAAGCCTGAGTAGTAAAACTTTGAAAAAATAATGACAGAAAAAAATATTCAGAGCATCGACAATGTTAAAATTCATTACGAGGTTCATGAAGGAACAAATCCAGATAGAACGCTAGTTTTTATTCATGGATTTGGTGGCTGCATGCGCGCCTTCGACCCGATCATTGAACATTTCAAAAAAGCTAATTATAAAATCATTAATATTGATCTAAGAGCTCATGGTAAATCTGAAAGACCAATGGAAAGCTTTCAGTATGATCTGAATTATTTTATTAGTGACATCACTCTAATTCTTCGCAAAGAAAATGCTAAAAATGTCACTTTGATAGGCCATTGCTTCGGCGGAATTCTAGCTCTCAACTTGGCTATTAATTATCCAAAATTATTAAACTCGATGATCCTGATTAGCGTTTCTTACAAAGCGCCAGATCTTTCGCGTTTCATTTACAGATATTTTCCACTCAAAGGTTTTATTTTTTTTATGCTCAAATTCTTTCCTCATATTTATTTAAAGAATTATCCATCTTATGCGAAATATGAAAAATCTGGAGATTTTAATGCCAAAAGAATCAGTTCTGACGTCATGCACACTTCTTTCAAAAGTTATTTGTATATTTCCAGAGAAATAGTTAATTTTAATTTTGCTCATAAGCTTTCCAAAATTAAAAATAATACTTTGCTTATTCATGGAGATAAAGATCGAGTTTTTCCAGTCGGCATCGCTTTTGAACTCAAAAAGAAATTAAAAAATTCTAAATTAGAAATCATTAAAAAAGCCAATCATCTACTCGTCTTAAACAGCAATGATCAGATAATAAAGATCATTGAAAAAAATATTCAACAAAAATTTCTCTAAGTCTAATCTTAATAAGATCTTGATATATAATAGTCTCATAAGAAAATGAAGATTATTACCGCTCCAAATCCAGTTCTCCGTCAAAAAGCCAAAGAGGTTGTTGTTTTTGATAAGAAATTTTTCAAATTTTTACATGACCTAGCTATCACCTTAATTAAGAAAGAACAGCCGAAAGGAGTTGGTCTGGCCGCTCCTCAGGTCAATAAATCTATTCAGGTTTTTGCAGTTATTCTTGGTGAGAAAAATCAAGATAGCAAAAAGCCTGTTATTGAATTCTTTATCAATCCAAAAATCACCAAGCACAGTGAAAAAATGATTCTTGGTGGAGCTGATGGCTCAGAACGCTTTGAAGGTTGTTTGTCTATCCCAATTTTTTACGGTCCAGTACCTCGTTACGAATGGGTGGAAGTAGAATATCAAGGTTTAACCAATCTCGAATTAAAAAATCAGCCAAAAATTAAAATGAAAAAAGCCCGCTTTGGCGATTTTGACGCCAGAGTGATTCAACACGAATACGATCATCTTGAGGGAATTCTTTTTACTGACCTTGTTTTGAAAAACAATTTACCTATTTATATCGACGAAGATGGTCAATGGGTAGAAGTAAAAAATAAAAAAGAAATTCTTAGTTTACTCTAAATGAAATACAAAATTGCCATTTCTGGCTCTACAAAAAACACAGTCGCGATGGCCAAAACTATCGCTTCAGATTCTCGTTTTGAAATTATCTTTACGCTTTCCCCTGCTCCAAAATTAATTGGTCGCAAACAAATCGTCACTAAAAACCCTTTGCATGTCTGGTCAGAAGAAAAAGAAATAAAAACTTTTCTAATTGAGAAAAAAATTGAAAAAACTTTACTAAGCGAATTTGCCAAAGCTGGTGAAATCGATTTTTTGCTCGTTGTCGATTTTGGCTATTTAATTCCAAAATGGTTGCTTAAATTACCAAAAATCGCTCCTCTCAACATTCATCCTTCATTACTACCAAAGTGGCGCGGTAGCTCTCCTGGACAATTTTGCCTACTCTTTCAAGGCTTAGATGAAAATGACGGACAATCAGCCGTGACACTAATGATAATGAATGAAGGCTTAGACCAAGGCCCAATCATTGCTCAAATACCATTTAAATTGCAAAAAAACTGGACACAAACAGAATATTATCAAAAAGCATTTTCGCTGATTAGTGAGAAATTGGGAGATTTAATTAATGATTTTGCTCAAGGCAAAATTTTGGCAAAAGAACAAACAGCCAAAGTTTCAACCATAATTGCTCATCGATTAAATAAAGAAGACAGTTTTATTTCCTGGCAAAATTTAGAAAAATTAATGGGCAAAAACGAAGAAAAGATTTCTTTGCCAATAAGTGGCAGTGCACTTTTACATGACTTGTTAATAGATGAAGAAATCTGTCAAAATAAATTAGACCAGATTAAGCTTGTTAGTAATGCCTGTAGGGCTTTTTATCCGTGGCCAAACCTTTGGACAATTGTTCAAACAAACAAAGGTGAAAAAAGAATGAAAATTCTTGCTTGCCATCTGGAAAATGACCAGCTAATTCTCGATGAAATTCAAATTGAAGGCAAAAATTCTTGCTCATTTAACGAGTGTAAAAACGCATTAATTTAAATGCATCAACCTAAATAATTTACGGATAAAAATTAATTAAACAGCTTTTTTGAAATGAGTGGTAATACCCAATTTTTTGAGTTGTTTGAGCACTCTGCTAGGAACTTTGATCTTTTTCTTGACACCATCAATCAAAATAGTAGCAGCATGCAAATTATATTTAAATGATCTTCTGGTACGATTCTTGGCATGAGAAACGTTGTGGCCATAACTAGCTATTGTAGAATATTTGTGTAGATTAACTTTCATAGTAAGGGGTTATTTTATCATAAAACCAAAAACTGTGGAGAGGTGGTTTAAAAAGCCCGTTCTTTCGATATACATGCTAAAATAATTTTCTATGATAATTGGCATTTTTTCAGACACTCATGACAATAAAATCAATATCGCCAAGGCATATGACATTTTCAAAGAACGTGGCGTCGAAAAAGCTTACTTTTGTGGTGATCTAGTCTCCCCTTTTACCCTTAATTATTTGAAAGACTGGCCTTTCGCAATTAAAGCAGTCTTTGGCAACAACGAAGGAGATAAGTGGGGCATCCAACGTCGTTTTGAAAAATATCACATTACCAATATTGAATATGCAGAAAAAAGTGGCCTAGTATTTAAAGAAGAAATTGAAGGTCAAAAAATAGCTGTTTTTCATGGACATAGTGAAGAGATTACAGAGGCTTTAATTGATTCTCAAAAATATGATCTCGTCTGTACTGGCCACACTCACCAACCACATATTAAAAAGATCGGAAAAACAATTTGGATTAATCCTGGATCAGTAACTGGAATATCAGAGGATCCAAGTGTTAAAAATGGCTCAGTAGCTATTTATAATTCAGAGACAAAAGAAGCAGAGATTATTTATATACAATAGTTTCTATTATTAATATGGCAAAAAAATATTTTAAAAATAGATTCATTATTTTTGCCATTTTATTTGCTTTTGCGTTTATATTTTATTTCGATTCTTTTAAACACTTTTTTTACCAAGATGATATTTGGCATTTTTATATTTCCAAAATTAGTTCTTTAAAAGAATTTTTTGAATTTTTCAACCCAATTAATAAGTTTGGATATCAAGTATACAGACCACTATCTACTCAAGTATTTTTCTTTTTATTTCAAAATATCTTTGGTTTAAATCATGCAATTTTTCAATTTATAGTGATTCTTCTTCTTGGTATAAATTCATTTTTAATTTATGAAATATTAAAAAAATATACAACAACTATATTTGCATTTTTATTAAGTATTTTTTATATATCCCATCATCAGAATATTGGAATTGTGTATTATTTATCAACTATACAACTCTCATTTGCTGTTCTTTTTACCCTGCTTTCTATCAAGCAACTGCAAGAAAAGAAAAATAACTGGCAAATTAAAATTTTAATTTTTTATATTCTATCTATATTTTGCCAAGAAATAAGTTTACTTAATTCAATAATTTTTATAGGCATATTATTAGTTGAAGATCTTAAAAATTTAAAGATAGAAAAAAAACTAATTTTAGCTCTACTATTTGCAACAATATCTTATCTAATCTTTAGGTTTTATTTCATTAATCAACAAATATTTACAAATGATAACTATCACATTTCACTTAATCCAAAAACAATAATTAATAATTTATTTTGGTATGGATTGTGGATGGCTTCTATTCCAGAGTATCTGATTAATTTTGTTGGGAGTGGTTTCAAACCTTTGCCTCCACTTTTTGGCCAATATCGTTTAGAAAGTACTCTATCTTTGCTGATTTTGCTTATTAATTTATCTGTTTTTACAGTTTTATTAAGCAAAGTTAAAAATAAAAAACTTTTAATTTATCCTCTAGCCTTTGTTTTGTCTCTGGCTCCAGTTTTGGTTTTTCCATGGCATAAATATGTATACCATTTACCAATAGCATCAATTTTTATTTTGATTTTTTGCGGAAAAATAATTGGCAGACCAAAAAAGAGCATTGTTTATTTGATTTTAATTGCAGCTCTAATTTTTTCATCAATTATCAGTAACTTTATCGATAGAAGAACAAGCTACAATTATAAAAGAGGTGTAACTGCACAAAATTTTAAAGAAAATATTGATTGGAAAATATTAAAAAGTGGCCAGAAAAATATTCTGGTGCTTAATGATCCAACTTTCACAGTTTTTTCAAAAGATTGGGGATCAACTAGCTCTCAAGCAAAAATAGTGTTAAAAGAGAATTTATTTTTTACAATTCTTAGCAATAATTACGGTCTTCAAGTGTTCTATGAGGATGATTTGGAAAGTTTAGAAAATGTTAAATATGATTATGAAATAGTTGCTAAAAAAGAATGGTAGAATAAATATTCAATGCTAAACCTCCTTGCTCAAAACCCTATCGCTTTTTTAATTTTCATGGCTGGTTTATTGTTATCAATCAGTATTCATGAATTCGCTCACTGTTTCATTACTGACAAACTTGGAGATCCCACTCCACGCATCAAAGGTAGACTTACTTTAAATCCCCTAGCCCATCTTGATCCAGTTGGCACTTTGGCCATTATCTTAACTGGCTTTGGCTGGGGTAAACCAGCTCCTTATGACCCGTACAACCTTAAAGAACCGGTTAGAGATGCGGCTTTGATTGCAGCAGCTGGTCCAGCTAGTAATTTACTCATTGCTACTCTTTTTTCAATTCTAGTTAAGCTTGGTGTTGGAGGTGATTTTGTGGCTCTATTTGCTGTTCAATTAATTTTTATCAATGTTTCCTTAGCTCTTTTCAATCTTATTCCCGTCTATCCACTTGATGGCGGCAAAATCATGAGAGCTATATTGCCTCAACAAGCTAGTCTAGAATATGAAGACATCATGGAACATTACGGCACAGTAATTCTAATTATGATGATTTTCCCTTGGGTTGGTGGTCAATCAGCCATGAGCGCTTTGCTTAGTCCAATGATTAACACTTTGCTTAAAATTTTTATCTAAAAAATTAACTGAGATCGAGCTTAAAAAACTCGCCTTTTTCAAACCAACCAAATTTTTTACTTTCTGGAAGGTGTTTTTCATTTGAAAGAGGAATATTTTTCAAATAAGCATAGAGGGTTTGTAGTGGATCTCCATGGCTACAAATAATAATATTTTCATCTGGTTTGAGGGTTTTCTTGATGGTTTTATAGAAATCAACTGCTCTATCTCTAACCTCAATAATTGACTCTCCACCAAAAGCTTTTTCATGACCAAAAAAATGATCCCAATCTTGCACCCAATAACCCTGATAGGCTGAAAGTGTTTCCAAAAGGCGTTTATCAAAAATCACAGGAATTTGACCACCAGCCACGATTTCTGCCGTTTGTTTGCAACGTAGAACCTCGCTACTGTAAATTTTGGAGATATTTTTATCTTTGAAAATATCTTTGAGCTGATTGGCTCTCTTTTTACCAGACTCTGACAACTCTACCGGCAGTCTGCCTGGCAAAATTTTTCTAGGATTTTCGTAATCACAGTGGCGCAGAAGATAAATATTTGACATCTTGTTGTCCATCATAAACCATAAGGACAAATAGACAAAATCGCAAACAGCGTTTATCCTAAAAAAAGATTGGATTCAAAATATGCTAGATGGCTTTAAAAAATTTATTCTAAAAGGTAACGTTGTGGATATGGCAGTTGGTGTGGTGGTCGGTGTCGCTTTTGGCAATGTTGTAACGGCTCTGGTCAAAGATTTAATCACTCCTCTCATCGGGGCCTTTGGCGGAACTCCAGATTTTTCAGGAATATTTTTTACTATTAATAAGAGCAAGTTTATGGTTGGAGATTTCCTTAATTCAATTATTTCTTTTCTAACTATTTCTACAACTATTTACTTTGCAGTAGTGCTTCCAATGAATAGATTGATGAGAAAAAATAAAAGCAAAAAAACTGAAGCTCCAACTGAGAAAATATGTCCGGAATGTCTGAGTCTTATTCCTCTAAAAGCTAAAAAATGTAAGTTTTGTGGAAGTACCGTTAAATAGAGCTTTTACTCTTCATTAAGATAGATTAATTTAAAATATATGCAGGGGTTGGTGAGGGATATTGGAACTTTACACATCTGAACTCTTCACAACTCACCAGCAAAAGCCATTTGTGATATTATTTAGAAAGATATGATTGAAACTGAAGAATTTATTAAAACTCAAAAAATAGATGTTTCAGAAACATATGCTGGAATGCAGCACCAACCTTTTTTTACTGAAGGAAGTTTGGCCATTATAGAAAGATTGTTTTTTGAAGAACCAACACTAGACACTAGATCCACCCCACTAGATCGGGAAGAAGCTCACTCTAGATTAAGGTCTCTTCAAAAAACACTAAAAACCATTCTTGATAGAATGGAAAAAGCAGAAATGACTCAGGTGACTGGTAAAAGACTTATGAGTAACTTGCTTGAATTAGCAACAGAATCTGGTTTAACACCAAGAGAAAAATGGAACCTTTCAAGAGATACTGTGTGGAAAAAAATAGTATTAGGCCCAGCAGGCTACAATGAGTGGGATGGTCCAGGGCACAAGCTAGAAAAAGCTAAACCAATCCAATATCAGCATTAAGGTGTCCACGACTCGCCTACTTATATTTTCTGAAAGATGGCTCACATGCATTACCCAGGCTCGTTCCACCCTTCGGGTATTAGTCACACTTCGTTTGACGGCACACTCGCTTGGCGGCAGAACCTAACGCTATGCTGTGGACGAATCATTCTTCACCACAACAGATAAAAAAAAGAGCTATAAATAGCTCCTTTTTTTATCTGCAGGGCGGGAAGGAATCGAACCTTCATCAAGGGTTTTGGAGACCCCGATTCTACCGTTGAAATACCGCCCTTTGTTAATTTTTTGAAACCTTCGTCGATTTCCCGATTATAATAATTAATAGCCAATAAAGCCAGAGCTAACCCTGCTTCTCCCCCAACTTCCACAAAACTGCTACACTAAAAAGTATGCAAGATAATGACATCACTAAAGAACTAAAAAGCATTTACCAAGCAGATAAAAAACTCCTCGAACAAACTCAAATTCCAATCGTTACCGTCTCCGCTTCTTTTCGTGAAGATCTAAAAGGCCTTCATCACCAAAAAGAAAAGGACACCAGCACTGACATTGTTCTGTCTCGTGCTCACTATTCAATGGCTTTAGGCGTAGCCATGCAAGCCTGGGGCGATCGGATTGATCCAAAAAAAGCTTGGTTAGTCGATAGCACCAACTATGTCAGCAATTCTGCTTTCAAAGGTGTACAGATTACTGATCTAATTGGCAGAATCATTGCCCGTTGGCCAATCCTTAAAAGTCTAAAAGATATTGTCGACAAATTTGGCCGTTCCAAAATGCCAATTCTAGACAACGTCACTCCACCAACCATTTATCTTGGTTCTGGTGTGAAAAAAACCATTCTTTCCTTTCACATTGTGACTGGAAATATTCTGGCCGCAGAGGGTAAAAAAGTTATTCAAATGATTACAGATCCACACGTGCGTAGCGATTATTTGCAAAACGCTAATTTGCCAAACATGAAATTTCTGGTCTTCGATGAGGCCACCAAAGAGTTGTTTTTCAAAGTCGCCAAAGAAATTGGCAAAAAAATACCAAAAGACCAAATAAAAGACAAAGTCATCGTCACTGGTCCTCCAATTGATCCTCGAGTTGTTGATTGTAATAAGCAAAAAGAAATTTGGACCAAAGACAGACCACTTAGAATTTGTTTAACCACTGGCGGACTAGGTACCAATAAAACCGAAATCAGAAGCATTCTCGAACAAATCTTGCCAATACTCAAGCAACAAGCTCTCGGCCAAAAAACTGATTTAGTCAAAACAGAGCTAGTTTTCTATGCCGGCACGCACAAAGATCACAAAGAAATGGCAGTTCTGATAGCAGAACAAAATCAATTAGCCTACAGAGTGATAATGCCAAAAGATCCAGCCCACTTCGCTATTAATGCCAAAATAGAAAAGCAAAAAGAAGCACCTGATTTCAGATTTAGCATCATTTATCATCCTCAAATCGTGGACGCTAATGAGTTACTCATCCAAAAAGCCTTCCCATGGGCTGATGTTTTTATCAGTAAACCATCTGGTGATATGGCTTACGACGCCGTCGTTTCTGGATCTGCTCTACTCACCCTTAAGGAATGGGGCGAATGGGAATTTAATGTTAGAGCAGTTTTTGAAAAAAATGGCACTGCTATGCAGGCCAAAACAGAAAATATCGTCGAACAATTAATTAAAATAACACAAAGCAATGAAACTACTTTTAAAACAAATGTTTTGCCAAGCGCAAGTAGACCAGTTCCAAATTTAAAAGAAAATAAGCAAACTTCTTGGCTTGAAGAGGCCATGAAAAATAGCAAAAAGCTAGACAGTGATTTTTATCACGGTGCGAAAAACATTCTAAAAGCTGTTGAAATGAATAATTAAAAAATTACTTCAATCTCTTCATCATTTTGTGAGAGGTGTGTTTACGACAAACGCTGCAGTACTTGCTCAAAGGAAAACTTCCTTCACCAGATACTTGCTTCTTGAGGGTTTCATTGTTTTTGTTGTATTCGCTGACGTAGCCGAAAGCATTACAAACACTACATTGTAAACCGATTGATTGTCTTGGACCTTTTTTCTTACTTGCCATAGATTTGATATTTTATCACAATATTTTTATATTTTAAGAGTCACCTCTTGAGCCACCTCTGGGACTCGAACCCAGGACCTACTGTTTACAAAACAGTTGCTCTACCAACTGAGCTAAGGGGGCATATTATCCCAACCGATATTGATAAAGATCTGTGCCAAGGGAAGGATTCGAACCTACGGAGGCTAGGCCAGCAGTTTTACAGACTGCCCTCGTTGACCACTTGAGTACCTTGGCTTTTTTATGTGGCGCGCTCCTGCGCGCCATACAAAATGAGCCTTTGTCGGGGATCGGACCCGAGACCTCAGTCTTACCAAGACTGCGCTCTACCAACTGAGCTACAAAGGCAAAATACACGAAAGACATGAGTATTATATTTCGGACCCTGCTTTTTTGCACAAGCAAAAAACAGCTGGTACGAAAGATGCAGTGCGAATTTCGGACAATCTGGTACGAAAGATGCAGTGCGAATTTCGGACAATCTGGTACGAAAGATGCAGTGCGAATTTCGGACAATCTGGTACGAAAGATGCAGTGCGAATTTCGGACTATTTCTTTTTGATGAAGTGCGTCCTCCGTCTCCACTTCGGACATTCCCTCGCTGAAGCTCGGTCAAAATAGATGCTGTTTGTATAAACAAAATAAGCACCTCCACTTCCCTTTGCAGGAAAGTAAGCCTCTTTCCCCGGAGAAACCAGGTGGGCAAGAAGATTCTGTTTCCACGGAAACAAAATACTCCTATAAGCCCAATAAAGAGCTGTTGAGGAAAAACAATGCTTTACTTTCCTGCAAAAGAAGGTGGATTTAAGGTGCTTCAAAATTAATTGTAAAGCAACTTACTGAGAAATAAACCTGTTTTTATAAATTGAAAATTGATACAATGGAAAGTCTTCCCGCTTATTTGGAAATTTCTTCAACCCATTCCCCAATTTTGCTACCATACTTCTCATTTTCCATGACAAATTTAAGATGTGCTTTGAAATAATTTTCTGGATCACCAGTGGTCATCCATTTACTATCATTCTTGACCACTAAAACTTTCTTGCCAGACTGCTTAAGCTTTTCGATCGCATCAACTGTCCATAATTCGCCATCTTTGCCAGTTCCGCTGACTGTCAAATAGTCAAAAATAGCTGGAGTCAAAAGATAACGACCATAAGAAGCCAAGTTACTAGGTGCTTCTTCTATAGATGGTTTCTCAACAATATTAACTAATATATTTTCTTGACCATCATGATAACTGCCATCTTGTAGAGAAACTATTCCGTATTTAGAAACTTCTTCTCTAGGAATTTCTTCGGCCATGATGATGGCAGCAGCGTCATTATGCTGGTAATAAGCATCAACTAAAGTTTTGGCTGCACCAGGATTACCAAAAACAATATCGTCACTATAGATAGCCAAGAAAGCATCTTCGTGCTCTACAAAAGCCTTGGCGCTAGCAAATGGCGAACCATTGCCATATGGAAGACTTGGATCCTGTGTAATTACAATAATTTTTGGATAATCCAAAACCTGTTGCACTAATTCATAACGATCTTCTTTGCCTTGAGCGGCTAATTGTTTACGAATACGGTTAACATTATTATTGAAGTAATCCTCATAAATTGGCTTACCTTCTGGAGTAGCCACAATAATAATTTCTTCTATGCCAGCTTCTACGCATTCCTCAATGACGAATTGCATGATGGGACGATTACCCATTGGCAGCATTGCTTTTGGTATGGTTTTAGTAATCGGTAAATAACGACTGGCAAAACCGGCATCAGTAATAATTGCTTTACGAACCAACTTCTCTGACATAAAAAATTTAACCTTTCTAAATAATAAGGTTCTAAAAGTATAACATAAGTAAACTACTTGACCTAAGAGTAAGAAATCAGTTATGCTTGATCTAATGCCTTCAAAAAAAGTCAGTAAATCTAAAAAAGAAGAGATTGAATCAAATCTGATTCTTTTCGGTCTTATTCTTGTTTTACTGCTTTCTCTAGTAACCTTCTGGCATGTCGGCTATAAAAAGAGCCAAAATCAAACTCCAAAAATTTATCGCATAGTAGAAAAAGAAGTGCTTCAAAAGGCCGATCTTAATCAAGATGGAAAAATTGATGAAAAAGATGCTAAACTGATAAAAGAGGCTTTTTTGAAGAATGATGAAAAATCCAAAAAAGCTGACCTGAATCAAGATGGCAAAGTTGACGCAAAAGACTACTCAATATTTAACACAATCGTTAATTTAAAAGAGAAAGACATAAATGCTACAAAATAAAAAGAACAATAGTTTAGCTACGTTCGGTCTATTCATGATCGTTCTAGTCATGTCCGTCGCTTTACTTGCAGTAATGTTTCTCAAAAAACCTATTTCTGAACTTAGTTTAGACAGTAGAAAAGCAGCCATGGTCGATTCTGGCTTAGCAGAATTAGATACCTATCCTTTTGATCAAAGTACCTTAAAAGTTGATGAGGAACAAAAGATTAACCTCCAATTAAACACAAAAGATAAGTCAGTAGATGCTATTGAACTCATCTTTGAAATTGTTGCTGACAAGGGTTTGCTAGATAAAAGTAAAATTAATTTCACCAATGTATATCCAGCCGAGCTAGAAATCAGTAAGCAAGAAGTAGTTCAAAGCATTTGTGAAAAAGATTGCTACACCGTTACTCTTCTCTTAAACATCAAAGATCCAGCCATAGCTTATGGAACTCATAATCAAATGATGACCATCTCTCAATTGAAGTTCACTCCACAGAAAGAAGGTAGCTTAAGAATTAAGATCAGCCAAGACAGCACAGTAATAGAGCGTGAAACATCTGAAGATATTTTACAAAAACCATCAGTCATCGACTTCCAATATTATGTTACACAAAATGGCATCGATCGTTCTCAATGCTACTTTGAGTATACTTCTTGGGGAGAATGTAAAAATGGCTGGCAAACTAGACAATATTCTACTCAACCAGACAAATGCCAATGGTATGAAGACGAAACTCTTAAAGAATTAAGTCAAAAATGCGTTGACAACAGTGTCGTCAGTGCCAACAGTAATTATTTTTATCTTTCCTCAAACGATAAATGTTTAAATCAACCATCTGACGGCGGATCACTCTTTGTAGTTTTTGACAGCAAAAAATATACCAATGTAACCTGGATTGATATTAGCAACAGTCCAACTTTTAATGATTTTTATCATAAAAAAGTTGATGGCAACATCGACCAAACTAATGGCGATTGGATCATGGTCAGCGCCAAAGGTTTTAGCAATGCCACTAGCGGAAAAGATCCTTTGAGCATTGAGCCAAGCCGAGAATATTTCTTCCGTCTTTACAGTACTAACGGAAATGGTCAACACATTGCATCAGTTCGTTATTATGTAAATTACTGTAGTGGCGATCAAAGTAGTTACAAAAATTGTAACGAAGCTTGTGGTAAAGACAGTGATCAAAGCAAAAGTTGTGCTCCTGGATTAGTTTGTTCTTCAGAAAATGTTTGCCGTAATGAAAGCAATCCAAACAACAGTCTTTGTCTCACTACCCCAGGAATTCAATCTACTGATCGTAGTTGCAACCAATATTGTGCCAATAATAATGAATGCGGCTCAGGTTTAACTTGTTTCTGGAATCGTTGTCGCGATGCAAAAAACTTAGACAGCAGTTCTTGTCAGGTAAAAACCGTTGCTACTAAGACTTCCACCGGCAACAGCACTACAACTGCTAATAAAGGTGGAACTAACGTTAATTCTTACACTGATAGCTCTGGAAAAACAGTTCTCTTGCCTAGTGAGGCCTATGATTTAACCACCAATGGCTGCAATCAGGGTTGCAACAACAATCGTGACTGTGGCGCCGATATGCGTTGTTATAAAGGCAAATGTCGTTTAGCTGATAATCCAGAAGAAATTTCTTGCATCGCTGCTTCTTCAACCAACGATAAAGATAAAAATGCCAGCGCTAGCTCTGTAAAAGCACAACCTAGCACCACTCCAGTTACAAGCGAAAAGAAAATTAGTATTTTTCAAAGTGGTATTGGCAAATTCTTATCTAATTTCTCATGGCAATGGTTGGCTTTTGCTGGGGTAATTTTACTCATCGCAATTGCTCTAATTATCATCTCGATCGCTAATGCAAAAAAAGATCCATGGAAAATAGATGATAACTCTGGATTTAAAAAACCAGAGGAAGCCGTTAAAATTCCAGAAGATAAGCCTCTGCAGTTATAAATTGATAAGCTAACTTGAAAAAAAGCTATCTTACAGATAGAATCCAAGGGAAACTTAGGTAATTTTATGTTTACAAAAATTAAAGAATATTTTAGAGAAGTAATTGCTCAACTCAAGCAGACTACTTGGCCAACTAAAGAGAGCACTAAAAACATGACTCTCCTCGTGGTTTGTGTGGCAGCTTTGCTCGCACTCTATCTTGGAGGCATCGATTTTCTCCTACAAAAAATCATGGGAATTCTGATATAATATTCTCCTTTGTAAAAGGAATCACCAAAAAAGGAATTATGACCGATCAAATGCAAGTGCCAGAAATCCCAGAAGTCCAAGAAGTGAGAGTTCAATCTCCAAACTTGGTTAATATTTCTGACGTAGATAACAAAAAAGCTCGCTGGTATGTCGTACACGTTTACTCAGGCCACGAGAAAAAAATTGCTGAAGCACTTAAACAACGTGCTCAAACTTTGCATTTAACTGACAAAATCATTCAAGTTTTAATTCCAACTCAAGACAAAATTCAAATTCGTAGAGGTCAGAGAAAAACTGTTAGTGAGAAAATCTTTCCAGGCTACATGTTGGTCAAATTAGAAATGACTGACGATGCTTGGTTGGCTATTCGCACTACTGACGGAGTCACTGGTTTTGTTGGTATGAGTAGCAAACCTACTCCACTACCAAAAAGTGAAGTCGAAGCTATCATGAAGTACACCGAGCAATCTGGTGAAGCTTCCTACAAAGCTGATTTCGTTGATGGCGAAGCTGTCAAGGTCGTCGAAGGACCATTCAATGACTTCCTCGGAACCGTTGATAAGATTGATGAAGAAAAAGGTAAAGTTACCGTTCTTCTTAATATCTTCGGTAGAGAGACTCCAGTGGAATTGGATTTCTTGCAAGTAAAAAAGGTATAACCTTTTTGATGATATAATATCCTTCTTCAAAATAAAAATTTGGTGGATTAGGGATCCGCGCTTCTCAAATTTTCATCTTGAAGAAAAACATAAAAATACAACTTAAAATATAAATGAAAGGAGTATTTTGATTTGACGATGCATTGCATCACCCGAGCAAGCGTCCTTACTCGAGAGATGCTGAGGAGTCAAAACAAAATGCGAACTTAAATGGCCAAAAAAATTAAATCAGTCTTAAAACTAAACCTCTCAGCTGGTACTGCTACTCCAGCACCTCCAGTCGGTCCAATTTTGGGTCAAGCTGGTATTAACATGATGGATTTTCTTAAACAGTATAACGCTGCTACTGCTGACCAAAAAGGTCAAGTCATTCCAGCTGAAATTACTATTTACGAAAACAATTCATTCACTTTTGTTTTGAAATTGCCTCCAGTCTCTGACTTGATTAAGCAAACTCTCAAAATGAAAGCTGGTAGCGCTACTGCCGGAAAAGACAATAAAGCTAAAATCACTATGGATCAAGTTAAAGCTATTGCTATCAAAAAAATGCCAGACATGAACACCAATGACGTTAACAATGCTATGCAAAGTGTCATCGGTTCAGCCAAATCCATGGGTATCAACATCGTATAAATTATAAAAAAATAAATAAGTGGGAGGCTCAAACTTTACCCCAGCCGTTCGCACCACAAGAAAGTAAATATGGGAAGCAAAAAAAATGTCGACATGACAGAAAAAGAGACTGAAGTCAAAATTGTCGAAGTCGAAGAAAAAGTAGAAGAAGCCGCTGCTCCTGAAGCAGTTGCAGCCAAAAAACCAGCCAAAGCTAAAAAAGTCCGTGGTGCAAAATACAAAGCTGTTCGTTCTAAATTGGACAAAGCTAAATTTTACCAGGTCAAAGAAGCTGTTGAGCTAGTTAAAAAACTTTCCTACACCAAATTTGTTGGTTCAGTTGAAGCTCATGTTGCTGTTAGAGAAATTGGCGAAAGTATCAACTTAGCTCTTCCTCATTCAACTGGTAAGACTGTCAAAGTTACCGTCGTTGATGCTCAAGTTTTGAGTGACATCGAAGCTGGTAAAATTGATTTTGAAATTTTGGTCGCCCACCCAGAATTTATGCCAAAATTAGCTAAATTCGCTCGTGTTCTTGGACCAAAAGGTTTAATGCCAAATCCAAAAAATGG
>CAJBWJ010000052.1 GCA_903959355.1 uncultured bacterium | reverse complement strand
CTTAGAAATTTACAAGTTGATCAAGCAACTGGAGTAATTCCTTTGCCTTCACCAGGAATTAGGTCTTCATCAGAACATCAAATGTCTGGTCCTCCACACAATCGAAACAGCAATCCTTCCAATCCAAACGCTTAGTTTTTCTGTACTTCCAATTCGTCCTCCGTCTCCACTCCGGACATTCCCTCGTTGAAACTCGGTCAAAAAAGCCCCGTCTATTACAACGAGGCTTTTCTATTTAACTTAACTTTTCTTAAATTCCACCTCTTAGCATCATCGTATCCACTACTCTTTTGACCGCAGTCATGTAAGTAGCCATACGACCATCAATTTTATGCTTGGTTTTCATCGCCCACATTTCGGCAAACGAAGTTTCCATGAGTGGCAATAATTTGGCAATTACTTCCTTGTGTGACCAGTAATAACCTTGGAGGTTCTGTACCCATTCAAAGTAAGAAACCGTCACACCGCCAGAATTAGATAAAACATCTGGAACAAGGATGACGCCTTTTTTGGCCAAAATCTCATCTGCCTCAGGCGTAATTGGGCCGTTAGCCATTTCAATAATGGCTTTAGCCTTAATTTTAGACGCATTATCTTTATGGATAACATTTTCCAGAGCTGCCGGGACCAAAATATCCACATCTAATTCAAGTAATTCTTCATTAGTGATGGCTTTTGGATAGAATTTGGCTAGACTGCCCTTTTCTTTCTTGCCGGCCAGCGCCTCTTCAGCTTTTATACCTTTGGCAACAAAAACGCCTCCCTTGGAGTCAGAAATGGCGACGACTTTATAGCCGCGATCGGCAGCGTGTTTAGCGAACCAATAGCCAACATTACCAAAACCCTGAACAGCGATAGTAACTTTTTTCTTATCTTTGAAGCCCATTTTGGCGACTAATTTCTCAAGGACCATTACTCCACCAAGCCCGGTGGCTTCGTCGCGGCCTTGTGAACCGCCCATAGCCAGTGGCTTGCCCGTGAAGGTAGCGAGCGGATTTTCTTGAACAAGACCTTTTTTGGTCAGATTTTTTTGATATTGATCGACCATCCAAGACATAATTTCGCCAGTGGTGTTGACATCTGGAGCTGGCACATCGACCCATGGGCCAATTTTGTCAGTTAGGAAATCCACGTAAGCACGGCTCAAGTTTTCTAGTTCTTTTTTGGAGAGCTGGCGAGGATCGACGATGATACCGCCTTTGCCACCACCATAAGGAATGCCAGTGACGGCACATTTCCAAGTCATCCAAGTGGAAAGAGCTTTGACTTCTTCCAAAGAAACATCTTGGTGAAAACGAATGCCACCTTTATATGGACCACGAGCATTATTGTGTTGAGAACGGTAAGCTTGAAATTTCTTTTTCTTGCCATCATCCATGGTGATTTCTAATTTAGTTTGGTGGACGACATCAGGTTCTTTTAGACGATTAATAATCGAGTCAAAAGCTTTTTCTTGACCCTTGTAGTCGATACGCAAAAGCTTGGCAACTTTTTCTAATTGGGCAACTGCATTAGCATGTTGATTGTTCATATTTTTACCCTTTTTAAATATTTTTTAACAAACTTATGTATACCCCCGTGGGTATGTGAGTGTCAAGCGATAATTAAGTTTGAAGGTGTGGAAACTGTTCCGGTTATGTGCTAAATTTAAATTACTATTTCGAAAATTTATATAATTTTACAGATTTTATTAATTACTTCTTTTACAGCACTCGGTGATTTTTTTCTGAAGAGAGCTAGCCAAAATCCAAATGGTATTCTAAATAAACATTTGTTTTTTGGCCTAATCATTTATTCATCAACCGCTTTCCTTTGGGCTTACGCCTATAAGTACATGAAATTTTCCACTTCGGTGACAATCTACAGTATTTTTTCTATTTTTATTTTTGCCATGATTGGAGTTTTTGTTTTCAAAGAAAGTTTAAGCACAATTGAAATTATTGGCATGATTTTTGCCATCATTTCCTTATTTATTCTTGCTAGATTTGGTTAAAGTCATAACTCATCTTGGTTTGCACTTCCCTTTTTTTTCATTTATAATTTTGACTATGCCCACAGACACACGCTTGCTTTATGTTCTAGCTGATTTAGCTTATATAGCCAAGTTGATTCCTGGCAAAAAAGCTCATGATTTTGTTTTGTCTGATTTCCGTCAAATTAATGGTGAATTTTTGGATGAGAATGTTCTTCTCGAGTCAAATTTAATCAAACTTTTTTCTAAATTAGAAGCTGGCAGTTATAAATTAATCCTTCCAGATTTTCTTTTTACTAGCACGATCATAAATATTGAACTAGATAACGAAGAAGCAGTTAAAGAACACTTAAAGAACAAATTGCTTCCAGAACTTGGTATCAATGACCAAGATTACTATCTAGACACTACGGTTCTTAGTAATTACAAAGGTTCTTTCAAAGTGCAATTAACCGCTTTGGAGAAATTTGTGGTTGCTCCTTTGACCAAAATTTTGACAGAACACAAAGATGTCAAAATTGACGCTATTTCCCCTCTTAGTTGGACAAGTAAATCAATTATTAGTTTGGAACCATCGGTAGCTATTTTGCAGATGGGTAATCACTTATTTTTAGCTGAGCACTACATCGGTGTTGATCAATGCTATGCCGTTGAAGTCAGTGAAGCAGAAAATTTTACAGAAACCGTCAAAACCCTCAAGGGAGCTGAATCAAGTTTGCAAACCGTCTATCTATTAACCAATAGCTTAGTAGATGATGCTCTCAAAGAAAAACTCAAAGAAACTCTTCCAGTTCAGCAATTAGCTGATTTAGCCAGTGATGGCGGTAATATGCCTTCATACGTTCGCCAAATCATCGAAGCTGGTGCCAAGACTTTTTCAATTCCAGAGTTCTTATTGCCACAATTTGTTTTAGATAAGGCTTATCAGGCCAAATCAGGCAAGGTAGTTAAGGATGAAGAAGATCTAAGTAATCTAGTTAAGCCAGCGGTGGTTGGAGAAATAATCTCACCAACTCCACTTAGTATCAAAGCTGATGAAAAAATTGAAGTGGCTGTAGAAAGTTTGGATGAAGATGAAGATTCGGTAAAAGAAGCAACAAAATCAGAAGTTGAAGAAGTTAAAATTGAAGAAAAACCTGAATTAAAACCAGAACTTAAACCTGAACCAGAATTAATTGAAGTAAAAACAACTGAAATTAAGGATATCAAAATGCCAGAGAAGAAAGAAGAAAAAGAAGTAGATTTTAGTCAATTTGCTAACTTAGCTCTTGACCCATCGGTATTTAACAAAAGCAAACAGTCCCCAACTGAAGAAAAACCAGTTGTAGACGGAAAGGGAGACATGAAAATGACAGATCTTCCAGAGAAAAAAATAATCAAAAATCAAAATGATGGTTCTTCTGTAACCAAAATGATTTTTATTGGTCTTTTGAGTTTTATAATTACTATCGCTCTTGGAGTTGGAATCGGTCTAGCCTATCTACAGTGGACTAATCGTAGCGGCAACGCCAAACCAGTCGTAGAAGTAGAGCCAAGTGTCACTCCAGTAGCTGTAGCCACTGCTACTCCTGCTCCACTGCCAACTATCAATAAAGATGACTATAAACTTTTAGTTGTTAATGCCACCACTAAGGCTGGCTATGCTTCTACTATTGTTGCTAAAGTCAAAGAAGGTGGTTTTAAAGATGTTGCCGCCAAAAATGCTAAAGGCATTTATGAAGCTGGAGATTATCTTCTAGTCAAAGAAGATAATCCTACCAATCAAGCTTTACTTAAAGAATTGGAGAAAGCCACTTCTCTAACTTTAACTTTGAAAGCTGACATCGAGAAAGAAGACACTAGCAGCAGTTCTAGCGCTGTTATTGTTCTCGGACAGTAGCTATTGCCAAAGACAGAAATTTATTTATACTAAGCAACTGTTATGTCAGATACAATCACTATTACTCAGACCGGTTTCGAAGAGCTCCAACAAGAGCTTCAGGAGCTTAAAACTGTAAAAATACCTAAAGTTATTGAACGTATTTCCAATGCTAGAGAGCAGGGCGATCTTTCTGAAAACGCTGATTACCACAGCGCTAGAGACGAAAGAGATATGTTGCAGGCTCGTATCAATTCAATTGAAGAAAT
>CAJBWJ010000051.1 GCA_903959355.1 uncultured bacterium | reverse complement strand
GAGATGATTGGATAAAACTCAATCCAGATATTGTGATTATAAATCTTTCAAATAACGACTCTGATGAAAATGAATTTAAAAATAATCTTCAGGAATTTGCCAATCTAAGTAGAGATCGTCAAATAAAAACAGTTTTTCTTCTTGAAGCTAATTCTTTTGAGTTCACACCTTTGGAATTAAATCTCCATCACATTATGAGAGAAGTGGCGTCAGATAATAATTTGATTTATTTAGACGTTCACAGTTATTTAAAAGAAAAGAGTAGCTTGGGTATAATTTGGTGGGACAAAGTTCATCTAACTTCTTATGGACACGAACTTGTTGCAGATTTTCTTTACGAGCAAATTTTTAAGTCAAATAAATAGATCTTACTGATGGCGGGCGGCGTGGGAGAAAATTGGAACTTTTTTAAGCCAATAAAGTGAGGCCTATATTTAATTTTTTATCTTCGTGTTTTTTGTTGCACCTCGTATAAAATATGTAGCGCATCTCCAGCATCATAGGCCGCATTTTTTAATTTACTGTAGAAACCTTTGCCTAAAGCATTGTCTAACGATTCTCTAATTTGATTCTGAAACTCTGGATGTGCTTTTGCTCTTATGATTGCGTCTTCAAGTGGTATGCCTGAAACTTCAGGACATAATCTTTTCATGTCGTCAACAAGTTGCATCATAATGAACGGTCCAAAATCAATTTGCAGATTGCCACCTGAGTCAAAATGAACGTTTTGTATATCAAATACAACTGTTCCTAATTCTGAAAAAGGCACGGTTATTGATTCTGTTTTATCGCTTACTCCTAGTTTCTCCAACCTTTGTTTTCTAGCATTCGCCTCATCAACATACTCAGGCATTTCAAGTAAATCTTTAATAATCTCTTTTTGTACTCCGAAGTTACCTAATTCATTGATCAATGCCCCGTATTCTTTGTTTTTTCCAGTCATTGCATGTCTAACAACATTCAATCCTCCACGACTCAATTCTGAATGTATTTGTCCGTCTTTTTGTGTATATACTCTAGCTTTTAAATCTATTTCCCTATGAATGCGTTCATGGAAAATACTAGATGCGGTAAGATAATTTGGATAGTTTCCATCGTCTCTTACAAGAATTTTGTCAGCCTCAACCAGATAAGTAGCAGACGAGGTATTATTATCTGGCTCTCCTTTTTTATTGAAAAGTTGATGCGCCTTCTCGTAATTTTCAGAACTTAAGAAATGAACTTCAGATCCATCTTCATTTGTAGTCGGTATATCATTTGCTGCTTTTAAATTGGCAATTTTTTTATCAAAAAGTTGCATCGCTGGAAGCATTTCTCGTGGAAAAAATCCATTTTCTTCAACATACTCTCTTGTTGGTTTTGAATTTTTTTTGAGTTCTTCCTCGCTTTTATTTGGGGTTATGTCTGGTTCGTCAATTTTCTGGTTTGTTTGAAACCATTCTGTTTTGTTTAATGAGTCTTCACCTGACATCTGTCCAGTATAGCAAGTGTATGAAAGTTAATCGAGATCTGTGGCGGAGACAGTGGGATTTGAACCCACGAACCCCGAAGGGTCAGGTTTAGCAAACCTGTGCAATTGACCACTATGCGATGTCTCCTTGTTAAAAATACTCCCTGATTATATTTTGGACCCTGTCTTTTTGCAATGCAAAAAGCAGCTGGTATAAAAGATGCTGTGCATATCAGGAATATTAATGCATCTCCGAGCTTCTTTCTTTCAAGAAGTTGCGCCAATCTTCGACTATGCGAATGAGAGCAGAAAATGGTAAATCAACGATGGCTGTAAAGAAAGCAGAAAAGATATTGTATTTTTTCCATTTATTAGAAAACCACTGACCAATCTTGGCCAAAGGAATAGAGAAAAGTTCCAATAAGAATTCAATAAAATTGCCATGATCTTCAATGGTAATTTCTCTTGATTTTTGTTTAATAGCCATAGCAGCAAAAACCACCATTGCTACATTAACGGTGTCAACATAAACGGAAGTAATTGGCACATTGCCTAATTCAAATATCCAGAAAATGAATCTCATCGCTACTAATCCACAAATTACAGAGATAGCAAAAAAAATGAAATTAAGAATTTTGTTCTGTTTACGACGGAAATCAATTTCATAAACATCTTCACTACTTTGTTTATGAATGACTTTGTTTATTTCTTTTTGAACTACGCGTAGGTTTTGATCTTTTGGCGGGCGAATTACGATTACTAAAATAAACATAACTAAACTGGGAATGAGTAAGTCTACGAAGAAAGAAAGAATGGTCCATTTTTCACCAATGATTTTAGCTACTGGTCCTTCAAAGAAAATATAACTAGCAGCTCCAGCTACAAAAATTGAAAGCGTTGAATAAATAGCACTGCGGAAAAGGCGTCCTTTCAGACTGGCTTTGCGTTTGAAATAAGCATCATTGACCATTTTCTTAAGTTCTTCTGGATTGGCTAATTTTTCTTTAACTAATTCTGGAGTATTGTTGATGTTTTCAAGAATATCACCAATGATGCGATACGCTGCATCGTAGCGATCGGCTAGTTTGAAAAATCTTTTACCTTCTTCACTATTTAAATCATCATCAATTTGTTGTCGAATGTTGTGAACTTCGGCTGTTACTCTATCAATGCTTGTAGTAGTTTCTTCAGTCCAGAATGGATAACGAATTTTGATTACATTGTAAGAAATAATAGGATCGTCAAAGGTATAAAGGGTGCGCATGCTAGCGATATATATTTGAATGAGCCTGTCTAGGTCACTTAATTGAGAAGTAGGTAAAATGCGATTTCGTTCGTAAATGACATTGGTCATGAGATTGAGTAGGGCATTTTCTTTGAAGGCTGGAGCCAAGACTTCTTCAATTTCACAAGCAGCTATTTCTAGCATCCAAGTGTAGAACTCCATTTTATTTTTAACATGTTTTTTGCTAGGAACTTTTGGGCCATTTGAATGATCTAGGATACTGATGTACTTGGAGAGAATATTTTCGATTTCTTTGATTTGTTTTTTGGCTATTCTACCGTTATCAAAATAACCACTACGCATTAGTTCCAAAATCATTGGTTCAGCCATTTCAACAGCGTTGAGATTTGGCAATATGCTTATGTCATATAGTTCAGAAACTAAACGACGCTTAAGAATGCGCTCTATGGCACTACGACGCAAAAGATTTTCTTCCTTCCAATCCATAACTCTTCTTACTTGCTCGTAAGCTTCAGCTATCCTTGAGGCAAGCTCATCTACTTCTAGAGGAGAAATGATGGCGCGATGCTGGTAGTCCCAGTCCATTTGATATTGTCTAGTATATTCTTTAGCATAAGAAGATAACTCTTTGAGTTCAACTGGTTTTTCTTCTTTAACCACTGGTTCTACTTGAGTTTCTTCTTTGGTTTCTACTTTAGTTATGACATCTGACATAGACAATAAACTAGATTATAGCAAATTTTACAATATAATGATCGCATTAGTCTTTTACTAAAGAAAATTATGCCTGATAAATACACCGCCGTTTGGGTTTCTCATACTTCAATTAGTGACTTTCTTCAATGTCCTAGAGCTTATTACCTAAAGAATGTTTATAAAGATCCTAAAACTCGCCATAAAGTTCAACTGATGTCTCCACCTCTAGCTCTTGGCCAAATAGTACACTCAGTTTTGGAATCATTGTCAGTTTTGCCAGGCACAGAGCGTTTTAAGGAATCTTTAATTGCTAAATACGAGCGAGCTTGGAAAGCTGTTTCTGGTAAAAAAGGTGGTTTTTTTGATGAAGAAACAGAAAAACAATATAAAGAACGCGGTGTAGAGATGCTTAATAAAGTTATGGCCAATCCTGGTCCATTGACCGGTTTAGCAGTTAAAATTAAAGAAGATCTTCCTCATTATTGGCTATCAGAAGAAGAAGGCATTATTCTTTGTGGCAAAATTGACTGGCTAGAATATCTCAAAGACAACGATAGCGTTAACATTATTGATTTTAAGACCAGCAAAAGCCAAGAAAACGAGAGTTCTCTGCAATTACCTATCTATCATCTTTTGGTTCATAACTGTCAGCATCGCAAAGTTAGTAAGGCCAGTTATTGGTACCTAGGTCTTGATCAAATTGTGGAAAAGTCCTTGCCAGATCTGGAAGAAGCTCATAATCAGATTCTCAAAATTGCCAAAGAAATGAAATTAGCTCGTCAGCTAGAACGCTTCAAATGTCCTCATGGGGAAGCCGGTTGCTATGCTTGCAAGCCATTTGAGCAAATTATCCAAGGTAAGGCTGAGTATGTGGGTGAGAATGACTATCGTTGTGATATTTACGTGATGGAAAAGACTAAAACTGAATTGTCTAAAGAAGAAAATAGCGAATTAATTTAGTTTTTTACCAAAGCTCCAATTTCTCTAATTTGGCCCATTGAATAGAAGTCGCTAAACTTTTTGTCGTAACCTTCCCATGGATCGTGCATGATGTAGCTGCCGTCTTTCTTTTCCTTAATCACTAAAAAGTGAGTTCCATATGGGCCAGCAGCTAATTTAACGATAACTGGATTTTCATTGAGCTTACTATCTAGAGTACTTTGTGAATAAGCATAATTTTGATAATGATATCCACTTGGTGCTGCCCAAGGTCTGAGGATATAAGCAGTATTGGAAAAGAAGAAGCTGTTATTGCTGGCTATAGTAATTGGATTAACATTTTCACCAAATTTTTTCTTCATCATGGCAATGCTGCTAACGAGACAGCCAACATCCATAATGTTTTCCGAACTGCTGCCAATTAAGTATGATGCCCAGCGTTGATCGCGTTGACTAAAATACCAACCATCTGGACTATTTTGTTCTGATAAAACAGAACCGCTTTTACTGCTAGAAAAAGCCTTTAAGGAATTTAATTCAGCAATTGCTTCAGCTAATTTTTGTTGATAAATAGACTCATTATTTTTAGTTTGTTTTAGTAATTCATCTTTGCCGACTTTTTGCGAATTGAGGATGTTTTTTTGACTTTGCAATTCTTTTCTTTTTTGTTCGACTTCTTTTTGTTTAATTTCTTTAAGATCCTTTTGCTGATTATAGGTTAAGCGCTGCAATTCAGTCTTTTTCATAATATCCAAAGTTTGTCCTTGGGCAATATTCATATAACGATATTGACTAATGAAACCATTAAATGAATCGGCAGCAAAAAGATTATTTTTATATGGTAAACGACTTTGTTTGTAGCTTTCTCTAATTCTTCTAATAAGAATTCCACTTAAACGATCTAGAGAAATAGCTAAGCCTTCTATTCTTTCTGATAATTCTGTAACTTCTTTTTCTAAACTGGCAATTTCAGCCGCAGTTTGTTGGATTTTAAGACTTTGAATTCTAATTTGACCATTAATAATGTCGATGGCAGATTGTAGGGTATTTGCTGTTGATCGAGCACTATTTGCTTTTTCTTGCCAACATTTTATTAAATTATTTAAACAAACGGTATCTGCTTCGCCACATTGAAATTCTTGATCACAATCTTCCGCCCTAGCAATTGACGGGGTAAACAAAAACAAAGCTAGTAGAATCAGCCAAAAGCTTATTACTTTTCTCATGTTTTATCTTTTTAACATGCGCGAAACAGCGCTATAACTAGCCAGAATTCCAAGGAAAATAGCTAGGCCAAGGCCAGCAGCGAATTGATAGGCAAAAAATTGCCAAGGGATAGGAAAATCGATAATACCAACTAAAAAGTTTTTAATCCAAGGATTAATGTAAAGTATTGCTGAGTAATAAACAGCAAAAGCTAAGACGCTGGATATGCTGCTAGTGACAATTGCTTCAAGTATAAATGGACGATTAATATAACCATTGCCTGCTCCAATAAATTTCATTACTTGGATATTTTTTCTTTTAGCTGAAACCTTCATAGAGATGGTGGTCATAATCATCAAAAATGAAGTAACAGTTAGAGTGATTAATAAAAACAAACCAACCAGGCGCATGGCATTAGTCCAACGGATTAAATTGCCAACAACATCTTCTTGAAGAACAACATCTTCAACGCTTGTTTCTGCTTTTAGATCATTCTTGATAGCATCTAGACTTTTAGCATCAGCAGCAGCTACTTCAACACTAGCTGGCAGAATTTCTTCGGTTACTAATTCTAGGAGTAGTGGATCATTCTGGTTCTCTTTTTGATAAATGGCCAAAGCTTCTTTTTGAGTGACGATTTTGACGCCAGTGACATAGCTTTTTTCTTTCATTCTCTGGCTAATTTTATCTAAATCTTCAGACTTAGCTTCTAGTTTTAAAAAAGCAATTACTTGAGGTTGGGTTTCAAAGAAAGAGAGAATTCTTTCACTTCCTATACTAAGCATCGAAAAGCAGTAGGCGATAAAAAAAGTAATAGTTAAAATGAAAATAGTCAAAATACTTTGATAAGGGGAGCGGCGAATTGCTACCAAGGCAGAATTAAGTGCTTTCATCTTTTTTCTCCTCCTCTTTTTTCTTAAGATTAATTTTGAGTTTTAATTTTGGTAAATTTACTTTTGATTTTTTGTGTTTGTCTTGATGATCTTTTTCGTTAATTTCTTTGGCCAACTTATCTTGTTTTTCTTTAACTTTCTCTCTTTCTTCATCAATCGGTTCACTTTTATTTACTTCTTTAGCCTTTTTCTCTAGGTGAATTATTTTTTCTTTGCCAAGTTCTTTTAAAACTTCTTGATCGTGGGTAGCAAAAAGTAGGGTGGTGCCAAGCTCATTAATTTTCTTTAGTAGTCTAGTAATTTTCATGCTGGATTCATGATCTAGGTTGCCAGTTGGCTCGTCAGCAAAAATGACTTTTGGACCAATGGCTAAAGCACGAGCTATGCTTACACATTGAGCTTCTCCACCAGATAATTGTCTGGGGAATTGCATGGCTTTATCTGCTAGTCCAATAAGATTAAGTAGGTCGGTAACTCTGGATTCAATTTCATCATCTTTTTTATTAGAAATATAGAGGGGGAGGGCAATATTTTCCCAAACATTCATGTCTTCTATTAGTTTATAGTCTTGGAAAACTACGCCGATTTGGCGACGCAGACCTGGAATTTCTGATTTTTTAAATTCACTAAGAGGACGATTCTCAAAAGTAATTTCTCCACTGGTTGGAATATATTCTCTGATGAGTAGTTTCATCAGAGTGGTCTTACCTGCTCCTGATGAGCCAGTAATGACCACTAGATCACCTTCATTTATTTCTAAATTCAGATCAACGATGGCGGTTTGATCATCAGCAAAAGACTTACTGACAGATGAGAAAACTATCATGGGCACGAGGTCTATTTAAGCATGTTTACTCTAAAGTTTGAATAGGAGATTGTGCTTTTACATCAATTACTTCAACTCTGCCTACATCCATGAACCAACCGGCTTTTTCTGCCTTGTTTGTCTCTCCATAAATTTTGACTTGTGTGCCAGCTAATTTGTCTAAATCAACAACTGAAGAAGTTAAAGCAACGGTTTGACTAGCGCCACCTTCACGAAGTAATTTATGAGAACCTTCTCCCTCTACGCCGCCTTTTTCTAGGTAACCAGTAGCGTTATCTGCAAATGTTTCTTTATTTTGAACACCAAAAACATCGCCATTTTTGATTTGATTTGGATCTACAGTAACATTCTGTATTTCTGTATTTGCAATGCTGTTTTTGTTTTTAAGCTTAAAAGCGCCAAAGCCAGTCATAATTCCAGCCAAAACAGCGACGATACAAATAATAAAAAAGACTTTTTTTGTTTGTTTGCTCATAAGATCTTGATTTTGCCTTAAACCAAGCGTTTCGTCAACTTGATTTTCATCATAGGCATTATTTGCTTGTTGAGGGGTTTGTATTTCTTCTTGGTTTTCTTCTAATTGCATTTTATACATATCCTTTTATTTTAGACCAAAGTTATTAGTTTTTTCTATAATGAATAAAATTGAGTACAAATTGATCGAGATCTCCATCTAATACTTCTCCGGTTTGATTTGTTTCTAGTTGGGTACGAGTATCTTTGACTAGTTGGTATGGATGAAGAACGTAGTTTCTGATTTGAGTCCCCCAGCTGGCATTTTGATGTTGGCCTTTGGCTTTTTGGAGTTCGTTTTCAAATCTTTCTTCTTCTATTTTGGCTAATCTAGCCTTGAGCATTTTCATTGCTCTTTCTCTATTCTGAATTTGGCTGCGTTCTTCCCTGCATTTTACAGTGATATTAGTTGGAATATGTTTTAGTTCGACTGCTGAGCTAGTTTTATTAACTGATTGTCCTCCAGCTCCGCCAGCACGAGTGAAATTCCATTCAATGTCAGTATCTTTGATTTCGATATCATTGTGTTGATCTAAAATTGGTAAAACTTCTACCAAAGCAAATGAGGTTTGTCTTAGGTTATCAGCATTAAATGGGCTTTGGCGGACGAGACGATGAGTTCCTTGCTCGCCTTTTAAATAGCCATAAGCATATTCTTCTTCAATTTCAAAAACAGCTTCTTTGATGCCTGCATCTTCTCCTCTAATTTCTCCTACAAATCTGTATTTCCAATTTTTTCTTTCGAAATAGCGTTGATACATGCGTTTGATCATTTCTGCCCAGTCCATGGCTTCTGTGCCTCCTTGTCCTGGGTGAATCGATAAAATAGCGTAAGAACGATCATAGCGACCATTCAAATATTGTTTGAGCTCTGCTTCTTTGTAGAGTTTTTCTAGATTTTTAGAAATGTTGATGATGTCTTCAGTTAGATTTAATTCTATGGCAGCTTGTAGATCGCTACTTAGCTTATCTAGGTTTTCTAGAGCTTTAATCTCTTTTTGCAAACTTGAGAGAGTTTGCATTTTTGCTCTTGAATCTTCTTGTTGCCAAAAATCTTCTTTTTCACTTTCTTTTTCAATCTCCCCAACTTTTTCTTTTTTTTCTATTAGTTGGCAATCGATTAAAAGTTTGTGGCAATTTTCTATGAGTGTATCTTGATCCATATTTTTCTTTGTTAATTCAAAACTAAGTCTGTATTCTAATCGAAGTTCACTGATTGATCACTATCTAGTTCGATGCTCTTACTTTGATTTTGATAATTGATGAGATAGTTTACTTCTTCTAAGCCAGATTGTTTTTGAATAAAGACTTTCTTTTTTTGCAGAGCTTCTAGTTGGCTTTTTAAATTAATTTCTACATTGTTGTGATTTTTTGCTAAAACTGACACGAGAAAACCAATTTCTTGCCATCTATCTCCGCTTTTTGTGGTCATCATTCTTTGATCGATGTTGTTTATCTCCTGACCGTCAATTTTAATATTTATTATTTTTGTATTTTCATTTG
>CAJBWJ010000050.1 GCA_903959355.1 uncultured bacterium | reverse complement strand
AATGCAATTTCTTCCAAAGTTGATTCATTACTACGTGTCATGATTAATTGAGAAATTTCTGGAGTAATAGCCATGACTTCAAAAATAGCCACACGACCCTTGTATTCTGGCTCACTATTTGGCCTTTCTTTCATTGGACGGAAAAGAATAATATTTTCCGGGTCTTTATTGTTTTCTTTGCAGAAAGCTGGAAAAAGAGGTCCCAGAACCTGCTTGATATTTTCTATTACAGCTGGCTCTGGCTTGTATTCTTCCTTATATTTTGGATTAATACGACGAACCACTCTTTGACCCAGGGTTAATAACATTGATGAAGATAATAAAAATGGCTCAGCACCCATGTCTAGAAGACGAGGAAGAGCACCAGCTGCACTATTGGTATGCAAAGTAGAGAAAACCAAGTGACCTGTTAAAGAAGCCTGAAGCGCCAAATCAGCCGTTTCATTATCACGAATTTCTCCAACCATCACAATATCTGGATCTTGGCGTAAAAAAGAACGCATACCAGAAGCAAAGGTTAGACCGGCTTTTGGATTTACCTGAACCTGAGTAACTCCTGGAATCTGATACTCAACTGGATCCTCCAATGTCATGATGTTCACTCCGACATTATTAATCATGTGCAAAATCGAATACAGAGTAGTAGTTTTACCAGAACCAGTTGGACCAGTAATAAGAATAATACCGTGAGGAATTTTAATACTGTTTATCAATCGGCGTAGAGCCAAACCACTCAAGCCTAGATCTTGCAAAGATGGCACAGAAGTATTCTTTTCCAAAAGTCTCATCACGATTTTTTCACCATGGACAGTTGGCAATGTTGAAATACGTAAATCAACTTCTTTGCCAGATGAAACATAATTGAAACGTCCATCCTGAGACATACGCTTTTCATCAATCTTCAAATTAGACATGATCTTAATTCTAGAAATTACTGCTTCATGAACATTTTTTGGCAAAATTAATTTTTCAACCAAAATACCATCAACGCGATAACGAACTCTGACATTATTACCTTGAGGTTCGATGTGAATATCTGAAGCTCTTGAGCTAATAGCAAAATCTAAAATATTTTCAACAATACGATTGATTGGAGCATCGCGCAAAATTTGTCCAGAATTATTAATAGCCACACCTTTAGCAGATGCCTGTTGTCCTTGGCTTGTGGTGCGAAGAGCCTCATCAACTTCAGTGGATAAGTTTTGTGAATAGCGATCAATGATTAATCTTTCCAAAACTTCAGTATCAGCATAGTAAGCTTCAACACTGCGGTTTGTTTTTTGTCTCAAAAATTCAATCGCAGTTAAATCCAGCGGATCAAGCATGGCTATCTTGATAGAATCAAGCTCTTTATCTAAAGCAAAAGGTAAAACTTTATATCTTTTAGCGATTGAATCATCAATCAAACCCAAAGCCTCTGGGTCAATACCAACAACAGTTAAATCAATGTAGCCAATGTGGTTATATTCAGCTTTAGCTTGATTTAAAAAGCCATCGCTTAATAATTTTTTTTCTTTAATTAATTCTTCATAAGAACGACCACTACCCAAACTTTCACCTCTCAACTCCTCAATTTGTTCTAAAGTTAATTGATTTTTTTGGAATAGAATATCTAGAAATGAATTAGTTGGAATAAATTGAGTAGCTGTGGCCACACCAACTGGCTGGGCCATTACCTGATCAGTCGAATTAGGATCGTTTTGGGCAGTTAACATATGAAAACTCTGACCTTATAATGGCACAAATAAACCCTAATTTAAATAATCAAATGCAAAATTTTTACACAAGTGAGATCATAGTTTTACCAAAAAAAATAAACTCATTTGAATTTGACGAAAAACTGGAAGAGAGAATCATTCTGATCAAAGAAATGATTGATGATTATTTATTGTCCAAAAAAGATTTTAGCTCAATAAAAAATTTAAGTTTTTTCAATCTAGAATATGCTAACTTTCCTATTGAAGAAGTCAGAAGAATGCAAACTGAAGCAGAGTATAGCGCAAGCTTTAGTGGACAAGATCAAAGAGCATTTATTTTACTTAATTTTGATAGTGCTTCCATACCAGCTCAAAATGCAGCTTTAAAAATTATTGAAGAAAGCCCTAAAAATACTCTGATTCTTTTACTGGTAAGTAGAAAAGAAAAAATTCTTGAAACGATTACTTCTCGTTGTTTAATTGTCCAAATGGAAAATGACCAAGTTCAAAAATCAGAAAACGCCTTAATAAATTTTTCCTGGCCAAAAAATTATGCTCAAGTTATCGAATTGGCTCAGGAAAATAAAGATCGAGCTAAAGCCATCGATCTTGTCGAAAAATTACTAGAAGATAAAAGCCTTTTGACCAAGAAAAAACAAGCTCTTTTAAAGAGCTATCAAGATCTAAGAAACAACCAAAATGTTCAATTAGTCTTAGAAAACTGCTTTTTTTCTCTGGTATCTCTGGAAAGCTAAGCCTTAAAATACTCTAAAATCGGCTTTTTACATACTTATACGGGAAAAACAAGGCCTTTTTTTCAAGTCAAAATTATGGTACAACGGATTTCTTGAATCTTTAAATCCAGGACAAATATGGCAACAAGTAACGATCTCAAAAACTATCAAGCATCACAAATTAAAGTTCTAGAAGGTCTCGAGCCAGTTCGCAAAAGACCTGGTATGTACATCGGCTCTACTGACATCAAGGGTCTTCATCATTTAGTCAAAGAAATTCTTGATAACTCAGTTGATGAGGCTATCGCTGGTTTTGGTAAAACCATCCAACTTTTTCGTACCGCCACAAGTGAAGTTCAACGAGAGCTTTTTTTAGCTCACAAAGATAATAAAGGCAAAACAGCCGACATCAAAGAAATTGGTGACCAAGTCATCACTGTTACAGATAATGGTCGTGGTATTCCAACCGACATGCACGAATCTGGCGTTTCAGCCATGGAATTGGTCATGACTAAGTTGCACGCCGGCGGTAAATTTGAAGAAACAGCCTACAAAGCCTCTGGTGGCTTGCACGGTATTGGTTCTTCCGCTGTCAACGCGCTTTCCAGCGTCATGCAGGTCGCAGTTAAAAGAAATAAAAAATACTTTTATCAATATCATTCTCGAGGTATTCCAGCCGCTCCAGTCAAAGAAATTAATGAAAAAGAATTACTTGCCAAATTCAGCGAACAATCAGCCGACTTCATTAAATATGAATCTGGTTCGATGGTTCAGTTCGTCGTCGATCCAACTATTTTTTCAACCGTTGAATATAGTCACAAACAAATGATTCAAATCGTCAAAGATCGCGCTTACCTGATGGCAGGTATTTATTTTCAATTCTTCGACCGCTTAGAAAACATCGAACAACATTACTACTTTGAAGGTGGTATTCGCTCTTTGGTCGAACATCTAAACATGGCTCGTAAGTCACTCCATAAAGTTTTTTATGTCAATAACGACTGGCAAGATCCAGATACTGGCAAAAACATTGGTATCGAGCTCGCTTTGCAGTACAACGACACTTACAACGAACACATCGAGAGTTATGTCAACGTCATCAATACTCCAGATGGCGGTACTCATGTCCAAGGCTTCCGCCTTGCTCTGGGTAGAGTAATGAGAGATTACGCTGAAAAGAATAGCCTCATCAAAGAAAAAGAAGCTTTTATCGCCGATGATCTTAAAGAAGGTTTAACCGCTGTTGTTTTTGTCAAAATGCCAGCCAATGACCTTCAATTTGAATCCCAAACCAAAGCTAAACTCAACAATGCTGAAGCTCAAACCGCTGTTTATCAGGTTTTCAAAGATGCTTTTGCTACTTATCTCGAAGAAAATCCAAAAGTTGCCCGCGCTATCATCGACAAAGTCTTGATCTCCGCTCGCGCTCGCCTGGCGGCTCGCGCTGCCAAAGACGCCGTTATCCGTAAAGGACTTCTTGAAGGCGTCGGTCTGCCTGGCAAATTGGCCGACTGCCAATCCAGACAGCCAGCCGAAAGTGAAATCTACATCGTTGAGGGTGATTCAGCCGGTGGTTCTGCCAAGCAGGGTAGAGACCGCAAATTCCAGGCTATCTTTCCACTTCGTGGCAAAATTCTTAATACCGAGCGTGCTCGTCTCGACAAAATTGTCGCTTCTGAAGAACTCAAGAATTTAGTTGTTGCTCTTGGCTGTGGCATTGGCGAGAGTTTTAATATCGATAAAGTTCGCTACCATCGTATTATTTTGATGAATGATGCTGATGTGGATGGCGAACATATTACTACCCTTGGTTTAACTTTCTTCTTCCGCCATTTGCGCCAGTTAGTTGAAGCCGGATTTTTATATGTAGCCATGCCACCTTTATACAAAGTCACTCACGGCAAAGAAGAGGTGTATGTTTACGATGATCTCGATAAAGAAAAAATGGTTGCCGATATTTTGGCCAAAGAACCAAATGCCAAAATTGGCGTTCAGCGTTATAAAGGTCTTGGTGAAATGAACCCAGAACAACTCTGGACCACTACAATGGATCCAAAAACTAGAATTCTTAAAAAGATTACCATCGAAGACGCCGCCAAATCTGACGATGCTTTTTCAGTCCTGATGGGTGACGAAGTCGCTCCTCGTAAGAAATTTATTCAGAGCCGTGCTGCCATGGCCAACTTGGACGTTTAAAACTTTAGAAAAGAAAGGAATAGCAAAATGAAAACCTACGTTATCGGCCACCTCAAACCAGATACTGACTCAGTCGTCGCTGCCATGGCTTTAGCTAACCTATATCAAAATGTTTCTTGTTTTGGTTATTCCAATGCCCAAGCCGCTATTACTGAAGCAATTAATCCTGAAACTACTTTTCTGATGAACAAATTTGGCTTAACAGCACCTGCCATAATCAGTGCTGCTGATTTGGCCAGTGACGATCAAGTCGTTTTGATTGATCATAACGAAGAATCACAGCGTTTGGAGGGTTTAGACCCAAATCAGATCGTAGAAATCATTGATCACCATAAAGCTAACCTCAATTTTGAACAACCGATCTATTTGACTTTCAAAACTTGGGGCTCATCCAACACCATCGTTTATTTTTTGATGAAAGAAAACAATTTTGTGCCAAACGCAAAATTAGCTAGCCTAATGTTAGCTGCCATTCTTTCTGACACGGTTGGTTTTAAATCTCCAACCTGTACTCCAAAAGATAAAGAGCTTGCACTTGAATTAGCTAAGGTCGCTGGCATTGATGACCTTGAAACTTTCACCTTAGAAATCTTTAAGGCCAAATCTGATGTTAGTAAATTGAGTCCACAAGAAATTGTTAAAAATGATTACAAAATTTTTGACTTCGCCGGCAAAAAAGTCATGATCGATCAACTAGAAACTGTTGAGCAAGCTAAAATTATCACCGACAAAAAAACCGAGCTATTGAAAGCTATGGCGGAGGTTAAAAATGAGCTTCAAGCTGACATGATTTTCGTCGCTATCACTGACATCCTTAAAGTTAATACTAAATTATTAATTCTTGATGAAGCTGCTGCTGCCATTGCTCAAAAAGCTTTTGGCGGTGAGGCTACAGAACAAGTTCTAGACATTGGTGGACGCCTATCTCGTAAAAAAGAGATTGCTCCTCCAATCGAAAAGGCTTTTAACAAGTCTTAACTGGTGAGGCCAATTAGCAGAGTAGACGATTGTCTGCTAAAAGGGGTTAATGATATTTTTAATTGAATCATCAACCTATTTATGGAGTTAAACTACAAAACTAATCAAAATATAAAATAATAGATCTAAGAGTTAAACAATATGTCAGAAGATAACAAAAACCAAAAACCAAACGTCGTCGTCGAAGATTTAGATGAAACCAGTGAGATTGAAGAAGAAGTTGAAGAAGAAATAACCACTGACATAGAAGAAGAAATAACCACAACCGTAGAAATTCCTGAAGTTGATGAAGAAGAATTAGCTTCAAAAATTGGCACCATTGAAGAGAGTGCCTACGGTAAACTCAAACACACTTCCATCGTCAATGAAATGGAAAAATCTTACTTAGATTACGCCATGAGTGTCATCGTTTCTCGTGCACTGCCTGACGTCCGTGACGGCCTTAAACCAGTCCATCGCCGTATTCTTTACTCCATGTTCAAATCAGGTATTCACTGGAACACTCCTTACAAAAAATCCGCTCGTATTGTCGGTGATGTGCTTGGTCGTTATCATCCACACGGTGACAGTGCAGTTTATATGGCCCTGGTCCGTTTAGCCCAAGAATTTAGTATGCGTTACCCACTAATCGATGGTCAGGGTAACTTTGGTTCCATTGACGGAGATAGCCCTGCTGCCATGCGTTACACTGAGGCTCGTAGTGCCAAGATCACCCAGGAACTTTTGGCTGATATCAATAAAGGCACGGTTGATTTCATCGATAACTTTGATGGTTCCACCAAAGAACCAACTGTTCTCCCAACTCGTATTCCAAATTTCTTATTAATGGGTTCTGAGGGTATTGCTGTGGGTATGGCCACCAAAATTCCTCCACATAATCTTACCGAAGTTTGTAATGCCATTACTGCCATGATCGAAAAAGGCAAAGTCTCTGGTAACACCAAGATTGAAATTGGTGAAGAGAAACTTAGCTCAGATTCGCATTGTATTAACGCCATCTTGGCCGCCGTACCAAGTAACCTAACCGGTAAATTTGAAAGTGAAATTACTCATGAAGAGTTGATGGAGTACATCAAAGGCCCAGATTTCCCAACCGCCGGTATTATCTATGATCAAAAAGAAATCTCTGAAGCTTATCGTTCTGGTCGTGGTCGTATCGTCATTCGTGGCAAAGCTAGTATTGAAGAAGGCAAAAAAGATTCTTTTTCTATATCTATTACTGAATTACCATATCAGGTTAACAAAGCTCGCTTGCTGATGAAAATCGCTGATCTAGTTCGCGATAAAAAAATCATGGGTATTCGTAATCTTCGTGATGATTCTGATCGTAACGGTATGGAAATTACCATTGAACTTAAAAAGGATGCTCGTCCAAATGTGGTTCTTAACAAACTTTTCAAATATTCAGAACTCCAGAGTAGTTTCTCTTTGAATATGGTTGCTCTCAATAGTGAAGGCACCCCTCAGCTCATGACTTTGCGCCAAGTGCTTCGTGAATACATTATTCACCGTCAATTAGTGGTGGTTCGTCGTAGTCAGAATGAACTCAAGGAAGCTCGTGACCGCGCTCACATTCTTGAGGGTTTGATTATTGCTCTTAACAATCTTGATGAAGTTATTGAAACTATCAAGAAATCCAAGGACACTCCAACCGCTCATGATTCTTTGATGAAGAAGTTTGGTCTGAGCGATGTCCAGGCTACCGCTATTTTGGAAATGCAGCTCAAGCGTCTTGCCGCTCTGGAAAGACAGAAGATCGAGGAAGAATACGCCGCCATCCAAGCTGCTATTGGCATCTTGATTCATTTGCTTAACGATCCAGAAAAAATTCTCGCAAAAATCACTTCTGAAACCAAGGAAATGATTGAGCTCTACGGAGATGCTCGTCGTACTAAAGTTATCAAAGGCAAAATTGGCGAATTCAATGAAGAAGATCTGATCGCTGAAGAATCCACCGTCATTACTTTAACTGAAAGTGGCTACATTAAACGCTTGAGTCCAGATGCTTTCCGCTCTCAATCTAGAGGTGGCAAAGGCAGTAAAGGTCTTAATATGAAAGCCGAGGATGTCCTCAAGTGTATTGTCACTTGCAACACTCACGATAATCTGTTCTTATTTACCAATCAGGGTCGCGTCTTTGAAATGAAATCCTACGAGATTCCAGATGCTAGCCGTCAAGCCAAAGGCACCGCTATCGTCAACATTCTCAATCTCAAGGCTGAAGAAAAAGTCTTATCCATCTTAGTCGTCGATCAAGAAGCTGACAAAGATAAATTTGTCACCCTGGCCACCAAAAATGGCTTGGTCAAAAAGACTGCGCTTAAGCTTTTTAACAACATTCGCCAAAGCGGCATCGTCGCCATTATTTTGAATGAAGGCGATGAATTAGTCTGGGGCAAGATCACCACTGGTCACGATCACATTATGTTAATCACTCACGACGGCAAATCGATTCGCTTCAGTGAAGAAGAAGTTAAATCTTCTCAGAGAGACACTAAAGGAGTCAAAGGCATTACTTTACATAGTAGTGATTACGTTATTGGCGTGGAAGTCTTCGAAGACAAGAAAGAAGTTTTGGCTGGAAACAGTTTGTTAATTATCACTGAAAATGGCATGGGTAAGCGTACTACTTTATCTAGTTATCCACTCCAAAAGCGTTCTGGTCTTGGTGTCAAAGTTTCTGAAATCACTAAGCGTACTGGTAAAGTCGCAGCCGCCAAAATGGTTTCTGAACTAAACAAAGAAGTGGTGATTAGTACCAAAACTGGCAAAGCTATCAAGATGCCAATCAGCAAAAGTTCTATTCCTACTTTAACCAGACCAACTCAAGGTGTCATCCTCATGAAAATGAGTGAGAACGATCAGGTAGTCGCAGTAGCCCTAACTATTGATGATGGCAATGAAGTGAGTGATGAAACTGTGGCAGAGTAGAGGAAAGTTAAAAAAACTACTTTTTTGCTTGATTAATTAAGATTAATCTTAAGCTAGGTAGTGCAGCAGCAACCAGAATCATCAAGCCGCCAATTATTCCGCCTGTGCTCAAGATTTCCTTGAAGAAAATTGCTCCGACGATAGCGCCAAAAACAACTTCCAAAAGCATGATTAAACTGCCTTTTTGGGCATCTAGATATTTGAAGCCATAAATCATCAATTGACCAGTAACAATAAACATCAAAATGAATAGCAAGCTAACTAACCATGGCATGCTAAAGTTTGGCATTTGCCAAGTTTCTCTGGCAAATAAAGACAAGAAAAGGACAACTATTCCAGAAAAAAAGAAGTCTAAGCCGTTCAACTGAACCGCCTCATAACGATCTGATATTTTCTTGGAAAAAACATTCCAAATAGCACCTCCAAAACCTCCAAGGAGAGCTAAAATTACATAAAAAATAGAACCAGATAAATTGCCAATCGAATAAATAAAATAAAGCCCAAGCAAGGCTAAAAATAAGCAAGATCCCTCAAATAAGCTGACTTTCTCCTTAAAAAATATCGCTCCCAAGATAAATCCAGCCACTGTGGAGCCACCATAAAAAATAAAGTAAGCAGTTCCAATCGGTAAATAATATAAAGCATAATAAGAGCCAATGAAGCCAAGTGAACCGCCGACTGAGCGAAGAATTAACCAAAGATAATCTGATTTTTTGATCTTCTTGAAATGCTTAAAAAGAAAAAGTGGCAATAAAAGCACAGCTGCTCCAAAAATATCTCTGGTTAGAGAAGTAAAAAACAAAGGTAATTCAAAACCAATTAAACGAGTTAAAACTCCAAAAAAACTATAAAGAAAAGTAGCTAAAACAAGAGAACCAACAGCTAAAAATGATTTTTGCATACATAAATGACGGTGCCCCCTCCGGGGACTAGTCGCGTGCTTCGCAGCTCCAAAGTCATCAATAAAACAAATTCACTCGACGGTGTGGACCGAAGGGGATTCGAACCCCTGACCTCTTCTATGCCATAGAAGCGCTCTAACCAGCTGAGCTATCGGCCCTTTTTAAGATATTAAGACAAGAGGAATTTTAGCATTGCTCTTCAAAAAAAGCGAGCTATATTTAAACACTTACATCTTGGAATGAGTTTCGTCGTAAACCTTTTTTAGTTGAGGTTGAGTAACGTGAGTGTAAATTTGCGTAGTGGCAATGTTTTTATGTCCAAGCATTTCCTGAACATCCCTAAGTCCAGCCCCATTGATCAAGAGATCTGTGGCAAAACTATGTCTAATCCCGTGAGGGCTTAATTTTACCGTTAATCTTGCTTTGCGAGCATAATGATCCACTAAACGCTGAACACTGCGACTGGTGAGACGCATCTCTTCACCATCCATCAGTGGATCTGGTTTTTTACCAGAGTAACGAATAAAAATTGGACGCCAGTTGTCCTCTCTCGAGTTCATAAAACGTCCTAGCCACATAGCTGCTCCTTCACTTAAAAAAACTACTCTAGGACGACGACCTTTACCAATGACACCAAATTCGCGACGACTCATATCAATTTGATCACGATTAAGACCCACTAATTCACTAACGCGCAGTCCAGTGGAGAAGAGGACCTCGAGAATAGCCTTGTCTCTTAGACCTTCTTTACTAGCCAAATCTGGTTGCGCCAACAAGCGCTCAATCTCTTCAATATTAACAAATTCCATAGGCGTTGATTCGCCTTTTGGCAAATCAATTTTTTCAGGGTGCATTACTTCCTGATCATTTTTAGTTAACCATTTAAACCAAGAACGCAGTGCAATGACGTGATAGCTTTGTGTCTTTTTTGATAGTGTTCTTGACATTTCGTCACAGTAACGAGCAAGAAAAATACGATATTTACGCAGTATCTCACGATCTAATTCTTTGAGATCTTTGAAGCCCTGATCCTTGAACCAGGTATTAAAACGCCTTAAATAGTGGCTATAGTTGCGAATGGTTAAGCGGCTTAAGTTCTTTTCGACTTCCAAAGACTCTAAAAAGTCGATCAAAGCGATATCCGGATTTGTTTTATTGCTCATTGCATTTAATTCCTTCCTTACTCTACAATGAATTTAAGGTTAGCGCAAAGCTCGGCTTTTTAGATCAGCTTATCAATAGTTGATATTAGTTTTTTTCATTTTTTATAAAATTGTTATTGACACTTAGCGGGCAATTGCTTTCTCTGCTAAAAGGGCTTTTAAAGTCTTTTTGCCCATAAATCAGTCTATTTTTGTTTTTGTATGAATAACAACGGTTTTTATGATTGGGATAATACTAAATCCCGCAATGCTTATATATTATTTTATGATAGAGTTGAAAATTTAGAGAAAAATTATTTAAAATTGGCATAATAACCCTTAGATAATTACTTATTTGAAGAAATATGGAAAGAAAATCTAAATTATTTACAATCTCGCTTGTTTTATGATT
>CAJBWJ010000049.1 GCA_903959355.1 uncultured bacterium | reverse complement strand
CTGGCGCAAGTAAGACGTGAGCGCTTTGAAAGGCGTCGCGAATATCTTCAATCCTGCCGGTAACAGTAATTTGATGATCAGTTGCTCCATAACCAATACCTTTGGCTGTTGGAGCATTACCGACGATTAATAAATTAGCATTGGCAACTTTAGTTTTAATGAGTGGCCAAACTTTTTCTACCAAAAAGTCGACAGCTTCAATATTTGGCAGCCATTTAAAGGTTCCAACAGAAAGTATAGTTGGCACATCAGATAGCTGACGCTTTTTCTCTGCGAACCATTTAGTATCAACTCCATTGGCCACCACATCAATTTTTTCTTTAGCGAATTCCTTGCCTATGAATTGACGATCTTCTTCGCTCATGACAATGAGACGCTTCGCTTTTTGCCAATAATGTTTTTCCCACAAACGAATTTTATTGACATCAATATTAAGAAGTGGTCTTAAAAACCAAGGAGCTTTTTTAGCGTAACTTTCATAGCCCAAATATTCGATTGTTTGTTCGACTAGGATAATTGGAATTTGGCATTCTGGAATATGTGGCATCATGTAAAAAGTTTCAGCATGAATTAAATCGTAATTTTCGTTGGCAATTTCTTTTTTAACAGCTTCTAGAGTACCTTCTGCTTGATTGCGAATAACTAAAAATGGGAAACTAGAAGAAACTGTTTTGAAAATATTTTTTAAAGTGAATGGTTTTTCACTACGTTTAAAAACTCTAACTTTGCTGCAATATTTTTCTAATTCTTTGACGTACTGTTTTTCTTCTTCATTTTTGATTAATGAAAAAAGAGTGATCTGATGTTTGCTGCTTAGTTTTTTTAGTAAATTATAGGTACGAATTTGTCCACCAGAAAGAAGTGGATAAGGTAAATAAGGAGTCAGCATTAATATTTTCATGGCTTTTTATCTTTCAAATCAATGATGATGTAATCTTTATTTTTTTCGATTACTTGATATTTTTGTTCTAAATCTTTGGTTTCCCAATCGTAACTAGTGGAAACATAAATACTAGCACCTTTGTTAATTTTATCTTCGATTCCAAAGCCAATTGGCCAACCTCGGCGATTTGTTTGAAAAAGAAACTGGGTATCGCCCATGGCAGGAGCAATGACCAATGCTTTTTGATCAACTAATTGATCAACTATTGCTCCAGTTTTAATATATTCCCAGTGATTAACATTGAAGTAGCCGCTAATTTGACGCCAAGAAAAAATTAAACTTAAAGCAAAAATTAAAATAACAGTTGGCAAAGCAATTTTTTTATTTAATTTTTCTTGGATGATAATCGCTCCACGAGCCACTGAAATGGCAACAATTGGCAAAATGAAATTTTGATAATAATCATGTTGCACATTGCCGGAAGCAATGACGATAAAATAAATTATGACAGCAAGCCACCAAGCCGCATAAAGATAAAAGTCCTTGCCTTTTTTAAATAAATTGCCTAGTAAAAAAATTACTCCAAAATAGCCAAGAAATAATTTAGTTAGGCGTTCATAGAACAGCCAACGAAACCAAGCTGGACGAAATCTAATTCCATTGCCATTGAACAGCCAATCGGAAACAGGGATGCCAGTTGGAAAATTTTTAATCCATTCTCGCCATAGAAACATTGGTGCAAAAGCCAGAATTGGTAACAAATAAACTCGCGGATCTTGAAAAATTTTGTTGCGACGAAATTGCCACATGATAATTAAATAAACTGGAGCCAAGAAAACCACGAAAGGTTTGAGTAAAGCAGCTAAGACTAAGCTTAATAAAGCATGAATATAATTTGGCAATTTTTTTGTCTTGGCAAATAAATAAAATTGCCAAATAGACAATGTAGAGAAAAACAAAAAATAAGGCTCTGGCAACACTGCTCTAGAATAATAAATGCTATAAGGCAAAACAGCGTAAACAAAAGCTGTTAGCAAAGCTGTTTTAAAACCAGAAATTTCCTTAACCAGCTTATAGAGAACAATAATGGTACCAAGAGAGATAAAAACTGAAGCTAAGCGACTAAACAAAACTAGATCTAAGCCTTTGAAGGTGCGTAAAAAGATGGCCAAAAAAGCATTGATGAAAGGAAATTCGACCATTCTATAGCCTTCTAAGTTATCAAAACCGGACTGAATATTGGATAGATCTTGATAGTGAGGTCTTAGTAAATCAATTTTATCTGCTTTAACAAATTCTCTTGTAACAGAAGCAGTATCAGCTTGGCGAAAAGCATGCCAGTCAGCAATTGGATTGCTAATTCTATAGAGACGCAAAAACAAAGCTAATAATAAAACTAAGCAAAGCAAAAAAGATTGATTTTTAAGAGCCTTTTTTAGTTTTTTTAACATGGTTATTATAAGCAAGAATTGCTCCAGCTAAGGCCCAGTAACTGAAGGCGACTTTTGATGAGGCGAAAACATCAATATAAGTGGCATTGAGTAATAAGCCGATTGAAGCGGCGATGAAAGCAATATTCACAATTCTTAACTGACTCTGTTTGTCGTCTTTTTGATTTTTATAAAGCAAAACCAGCAAGGCTACGACTGCTCCATAAAAACTGATAAACCCTAGCAAGCCAGTTTCTCCAAGGGTACGCAAGAAATTATTGTCAGTGCTCTCTGCTTCGGTAAATTGCTGGAATTCTTTTTTATTTAAAGTAGCATAGCCAGATCCAAGTAAAGGATTTTTCACAAATCCTTTAATAGCGTTTGGCCAGAGTTCATCTAGACGAATAGCAAACGAAAGACCATATTTCATGGCATTGGCAGACCAGACGCGAGGTTTTTCTTCATAAGTAATTACGCCAGTAGCGGAAGAAGTAGCAACCTTATCTGGAATATCTACATAAACATCAATTGGTCTGCTGGAACTTGGTTGCTGATCAGTTGGAGTGAGGATGTTATCAGCTGAG
>CAJBWJ010000048.1 GCA_903959355.1 uncultured bacterium | reverse complement strand
TTGCGCATTAACCATATCTTCAAATTGCAAAATAGAAATACCCTCTCTTTTGAGATCTGAAATTGCTTTAATAATGTCATTAACATAAAAATATTGATCATTTAGTGGACGCAGATGTTCTGGTTTCAACTCATCTAATAAGTTTTCAAATAATTGATAGCGATCTAAATCATTTAAATGCTCACTCTCTCGCTGCAGTGGAAAATATTCGCCATGCTCAGCAATAACCTGACGACAAAAAGAGTGAAAAGTACTGATATTCACATAATAAGCATCTTTGCCAATTATTTTTAGCAAACGCTCGCGCATGTTTTTAGCAGCTGCTTCAGTGAAAGTTAAAGCCAAAATTGTGTCTGGCTTTGCATCTGTTTGCTTCAAAATATTAGCAATGCGCAGTGATAGAACCTGAGTCTTGCCAGTTCCAGGACCAGCAATTAATAAAAGAGGACCTTGTTCAATATGATCAACAGCCGCTCGTTGCAGAGGATTTAAACTTTGATAAGCTAATTCAAAATTAGTCATTATATTAAATTATGTTTTTTTAGAATTTGTTCAACTTCAAGTGAATTATTGCTGCGTACTAATTCAGATCTAATCACAGCAGCCTGCTCTATTCCCTTAGTGTACCACGCCAGATGTTTGCGCATTGGCAAAAATCTATAACCTTCAGTTTCTGGATAAGTTTGCTCATATAATTTAGCATGTTCCAAAGCAACTTTAAAAATATTTTGTTCTGTCAAAAATTTACTTCTTTCTTCTTTTGGTAAAAAGACAAAAGGCTTACCAAAACTTGACCTACCAATCAAAACACCATCTACACCAAATTCCTCAACTTTTTGCTTAGCTTCTTCATAATCAAGCACGTCGCCATTGCCAAGAAAAGTAACTGAAGGATCTGCTTCTTTGATCAGTGTTGCGGCTCGCCCGATAACAGACCAGTCAGCTTTACCAGAATAACCTTGTTTAAGAGTGCGACCATGCAGAGAAATAGCGGCGAGCCGCATTTCAATTAAATGAGGCAGCCAAGTTTCAATTTCTTCTTCATGATAACCAATTCTTGTTTTAACTGATATGGTTGGAATTTTTTTGCGATCAACATCAATTAAAGAAAACTTTTTTTTCTTCTCTGTAACACCAATTAACATTTTAGAAGATATATCTATACAATCTTTTAGTTCGAGTCCTTCAGACCATTCTCTGACACCATCCTGAACTGCTTTGATAATTTCTTTAGCTAAACTTGGATTCTTAATAATTGCTGCTCCAGAACCATGATTTGCTACAGTTGGTGCCGGACAACCCATATTAATGTCTATGCCTTCAACACCTAATTCGCAAAGTAGAACAGCTGCTTGTTTAAAAAAACTAGGAGTTTTACCAAAAATTTGTGCCACGAATGGACGCTCCATTCCATCAAAATCGAAATGATCTAGAATTCTAGAAGAACTGCTACGACAAATTCCTTCAACATTAGCGAATTCAGAAAAAACTACATCCATCTGGCCGTATTTTTTACCAATAGAACGAAAAGGAAAATCACTCACTCCATCCATCGGTGATAAAGCTAAGATCATCTTTTTTTCTGCTAATATTTTTTGCCAAAAATTCATTTAAATTCCCATCAATAGTGTTGAGCCTATTATAGCTGATGATAGCTTAAAAACTTTTCTAGTAGGAAAAAATAATCCAAGCGTTCTCTTAATGAATCTGTTAAAAGGTTGAGCTGATAAAAAAGATAGAAACTAATTTTGCCTTCTTCAAAATCTTGTTTCGATTTAGCAGCTAAATCATTCAAAGCTGTTTGTTTTTGTTCATCAATAGTTTTTTCGATTATTTCTAGATTAAATGTACTCTCAGTTTCTTTTAAATAATTTATTTTTAACAATAATTGATCAATTTTATTTAAATCTTTATTAGCATCAATTAGATCAACTAAATTAATTAATTGAAATTGACCGTTTTGGTCATAAATATATATTTTTGCTTTGCTAATTAATTCTTTATTAAAGTTTGAAGCATCCAAAAGTAAATTCAAAATAGAAGACGAAGGTTTTGGATAATAAGTAAGTTCATAGTCTTCTCCAATTTTTTCAGAATCAGAAAAAATTTCTTCAGTTATTGTCTGCAATTGCTCAATTTTTTTACCTTTATCATCAGTTAAAGAAAAGTCTATTTCTTGTGGCAAAACAAATAGCAGATAACTCAGATCAGTAAAGCTAGGTTTGAAAATGCGCAAAGAATCAACTTCTTCCGTTCTCTCAGAAAGAAATTTATATTCATAGAGTGGATCTTTGATAGAAAAATCATTTGAAGTTTCTAAGTAATCATCAACTAAGAAAAAATGAGCGGTTGTAGCTGCGATTTGGACTCGATCATCAATTAAGTTTTCTCGCAAAAGAGTTAAGTTTTCTGCTTTGCTTCCTTTAAAATAACTGAATTCCAATTTCGGTAATAAATTAGCACTATTGTCACTTAAAATTTTTGACAATCGACTAATAGCTAACCAATTAAGTAAACCATTAGCTATATAACCATCATTTTGATTACTCAGCCAAAGATTTAATGAGTCAGGATTAATTTCTTCACCAGTTGGCAAGAATTGATAGCCATAAGCTCTCATGAGCATTGCTGCTGAACTAACAGCACAAGCCCAATTGCTCATTGATGGGTTACTACTCCATAAATTAGCATGATCATAAGTTTTCATTCCCCACAAAGGATCATTTTGTTTAAACAGTGTATCTCTAGGTTTAAATTCTTTTACTTCAACCTGATCAAAATAAGCGCTAGATTGCTGAACTGGTCCAGTAGCAATCTTCAAACCGAATTTGCCACCATAAATTGGAGGCGACCAAAGATAATCTGTAACAAAAATTTTCACTCCATCAATAAATAATTCAATTTTTTCTTTGGAATAAAGAAGATGAATTGAATAATTTTTATTGATTTCCAAAATAAATGGGACGGTCATACTATGCAATGAAAAACCCATTCTAATATCTTCCACGATTAATTGATTGCTATAAAAATGGAAATCATAAAAATTAGAAAAATCTCTCATGCCAACTACAAAATTTTTGTCAGTACCATCAAAAGATTTAAAAATAAAATCAACAGTGTATTCACTCATTCCTTGCCAGAACTCATCCTTTGGAACAATCGTGCTTAATGAATATGATTGCAAAACTGTTGCGTATAGAGCACCACCACTAACTTGCCAATAATTCATTGCGCCATTTACAAGTATCCATTTATTTAAATTGGTGTAAAAATCATCACTAAAAGTTTTTTGAGCAAAAACTGGCTTAGCAGCAAATAAATAACAAATAAATATTAAAAAGAAGAAATAATTTTTCATTATTTCTATTATCAATTAGCAATATTTCAAGAAGTGCAATAAAGTAGAAATTACCTCGCAATAGAAAAATTATTCAAATATCTGAGAAAAATAGCTGGTGGATCTTCAAGCAAATATTGTTGGAATTCTTGATAAATAGTTCTTCTGTCCTCTAAGTTTAAAATTTTGCGACCTTTTTCGAGTAAACTATCTATTCTGGTATTTTTATAATGAGTAAAATTTGTAGGTTGAGAAGAATGCCACATGAAATATTGATCTGGATCAATTGAAGATTCTTGACCTATCAGTAATAGCTGATAATTTTCTAAATCAGGAAAATTACTTATCTTAATATTAACTTTTATATCTAGATTTTGACATAAAGCTTTTTCTGTTACGTCTTTATTACTTTTACATTTTTCAATTGCCATAGGCGCAAAAGCTTCAAATTCTTTCTTAATAGCTTCAGCTTCTTTAATAAAATTTGAACCCGTGGTTAATTCGAAATGCAAAGGATTTCTTGGCATCTCACTGACTAGACGCTCAATGGCACGATCGAAATCTTTGGCATAATCTTTGCCGCCCTGTAAATATGCCCAAGAATTAGGATTAATTGGACCAATAGCTCTAGCACTTCCATAATTTTTTTCTAAAATATATGACAAAGCCTGACGAATATTTTTGTTTAAAAGTGGATCAGAATTATTAAAAAAGACAGATAAATAACGATCATAGGCTAATTCTTTAGCTGTTTCCAAGTTTGGCCAATCACATAAATCATAACAATCAGAAATATTTAAAAGAACATCAACTTCACCTTTTTTAAAAGAAGCAAGTGCTTCGTTTTCCGTCAAATAAAACCGATAAATATATCTAGCATCTGGGCCATCAATCTTAAATTCAGAAAGATTATTGCCTTTCAATTTGTAATCAATCATTTTGTATTGACCAATTCCAATAATATTCATTTTACTTGGAGAAAACATTTTCTTTTCCCATGAAGTTCTTAAAATTGGTTCAGATACAGAAACAGCAAAAGGGGCAAAAGCTTCAGGTAAAGTAAAAATAACTTCGTTGGGAGTGCTGATTGTCGTTACATCAGAAAAATTATAAAGGATATCTTCAGGCTTCAAATCTTTGCCATCTTGCCACTTCACGTCTTTTTTGAGAACAAAACGATATTGCTTGCCATCATCTTCGACTACCCATCTGTCAGCAAGAAATGACTCAGCTTGCAGATCTGCGCCTATTTTAGTCAGGCCAGCACTTAATTGATTTTTAATTGGCTTTGGCAGATCAGTTAATGTGTATTCACCAACAATAGCTATATAAGTACTTTTCTTGAAAGCCAATTTTTTATTGAGAAGTGGTAATAAAAAAGAAAAAAACAACAAAGCTACGGCAATTGACGAAAGAAAAATCAAACCATGCTTGCGCACGTAACTGCTGATGTACCAATATAATTTACGCATTTTCTATGTCTTTAGATCAATAAAAGAGCGACAGAATTAACCATAAAAAGCAGTAAGAAAAAGATAGTTGTGTAATACAACAACTTTTCTACTCCTTTTCTAGTGTGATAGGTTTCACCAGAGCCACCAAATAAACCAGCTCCGCCGTCAGTTCCTGGTTGTAAAAGAACTAAAGCAATTAAGACTATGGAAACAAAAAGTTGGCCAGCTAATAAAAAGCTACTCATATGTTTTAATTTTATCCTATACCTTATGCTTTGGTAACTGCTTGTTCACGATATTCACGAATTACAGTCACAGTTACATTACCTGGAACAATAACTTCCTTTTGAACACGATCACGAATCTTATTGGCCAAAACTGTAACATCGTCGTCTTTGCTTTTTTCTGGGATCAAGAGCACTCTGAGCTCACGTCCAGCTTGAATAGCATAAGCTTGTTTAACTTCTTCATAAGACATAGCAATTGCCTCTAAAGAAGATAATCTTTTGATGTAGTCTTCATGATTTTCATAACGAGCGCCTGGTCTAGCACCAGAGATAGCATCGGCAATATAGACAGCCATAGATTCTGGACTAGAAAATGGCTCATCCTCATGATGTTGAGCAATACAATCAATAACTTCTTGAGGCATATTGAATTGCTTAGCAATACGAACACCAGCTTGAACATGACTCTCGTCATGATTGCCAGAAATTTTACCGATATCATGGAGTAAACAACCAAGTTTAACTACATTGGCGTCTAAGCCTAATTCATGAGCAATACTGGTACCCATTTTGGTTTCTTCGATGGTGTGTTTGATCATGTTTTGACCATAAGAGAAACGATATTTAAATCGTCCTAGCATGGAAACTAAACCATTTGGAATGTTGTAAACACCAATTTCATGGATTAATTTTTTACCAGCATCAAAAGTAATTCTTTCGATTTCTTGCTCGACTTTGTCAACGATTTCTTCAATTCTAGCTGGTTGAATACGACCGTCTTTAATTAAACGCTCCATGGAAACACGAGCAATTTCACGGCGAACCGGATCAAAACAAGAAAGCTTGATTTCAGTAGCTGAAGAATCAAGATCAATCTCAACACCAGTACGACGCTCAAAAGTGTGAATGTTTCGACCGCTCTTACCAATAATTTTACCTTTGATTTCTTCTGAAGGAATATTAACCACAGAAATGGTGTATTCAGCAACGTAATCAGTGGCGCCATGACGCATGGCATCGATCAAGATTTCTTGTGCTTTTTCATCAGCTTCTAATTTAGCTTCTTCTTCTTTTTCAGAAACCATTTTAGCCAAATCATGGCTGAGCTTTTTCTCAAGACCTTCAAATAAGATGGCCTTGGCTTTTTCTTCTGAATAACCAGAAACTTCTTGTAGTTTTTCTAAAGTTTGAGCTCTAGATTTATCTAGTTCTATTTTTTGAACTTCAAGATCTTTTTTAAGTTGATCAATTCTTTGTTCTTTTTGATCAATTTGTTCAAAACGAAAATCAAGTTTATCTAGCTTACTTTGCAAATCTCTTTGCTGAGTAGCCATTTCTTGCTCGATACGACGAGTTTCTTTTTCAATTTTGGAACGAATCTCAAGAGATTCATCTTTAGCTTCAACAATGATTTCTCTTGCCTTGGATCTAGCATCACGAACCATCGAATCAACTTCTTGTCTAGCTTTATCTAATAAAGAATTAGCACTAGCTTGCTGAGCTGCCGATGGTGGAGTTGGCGCAACTGGCTTAGCAGGCTTGACCTGTTTAACTTGATTTTGTTGGGACTTTAAAAAAGAAGCTCTAGCATCAGCTTTAGCTTTCTTTTTAGCCTCATCTTCCGCTGAAAACAGCGTTGATAAATTACTAAAAAATGACATGACTACCTTCCGTTAGGTAAAAACAAACCAAGATGCGTTTAGAAAAGCTTCTTTAAAAAAGAAGCTATAGAGATTATTTTATGGGTGTCAGGCAAACAATTTGCATACTGATAATTAAGTTTAAGATTCCAAAAAAATATTCAATCTAAATTCTAAAGCAACTAGCTTATTCTTACTAAATAATAAATTTTAACAAATACTGGCTTCGATTATAATGAAAAATGACTCAAAAGTCAAAGAAGCTTATCCGGTTGTTCTTATTCTTCTTGAATTTTTTTCCAGATTGCTTGTTCAATTTCTTTCATTAATTTCTTATCTTCTTTAAATTTGTCTTTTACAGCTTCTCTTCCCTGAGCAATAACCTCACCATTATATTTAAAGAAGCTGCCAGATTTTTCAATTACACCCATCTCTGAACCAATATCGACCACATCTCCTTCTCTAGAAATACCATAGTCATTCATATCAAACTCAGCTTGACGGAAAGGTGGAGCAACTTTGTTTTTCTTAACTTTAACACGGTGACGACTACCAATAACTTTTTCACCTTCTTGGATATTAGCAATCTTACGAATATCTAAACGCAACGAAGCGTAGAATTTCAAAGCATTTCCACCTGTAGTGGTCTCTGGGCTACCAAACATCACGCCAATTTTCATACGAATTTGGTTGGTAAAAATAATAGTAGTGTGGGTTTTGTTCAAAGCTGCAGTTAATTTACGCATGGCTTGAGACATTAAGCGAGCTTGTGTGCCCATTTGATGATCGCCCATTTCTCCTTCGATTTCTGATTTTGGCACCAAAGCTGCTACTGAATCAACAATTACCAGATCAACTCCACCAGATCTGACTAAAGTCTCAGCAATTTCTAAAGCTTGCTCGCCATAATCTGGCTGAGAAATAAGTACTTCTTCCAAATTGACGCCAATTTTTTCGGCACGAACAGGATCAAGAGCGTGCTCAACATCAATAAAAGCAGCTACGCCGCCAATTTTCTGAACTTCAGCAATGGCGTGCAAACATAAAGTAGTTTTACCAGAAGCTTCTGGACCATAAATTTCAATGATTCTTCCCTTTGGAAAACCACCAACTCCGAGAGCCATATTAAGCGACAATGAACCGGTCGAAATCACTGGCATTTTTGGCATATTTTTGAGGGATTCGCCAAGCTTCATAATTGAACCTTTGCCAAATTGCTTTTCAATTTGTTGCATGGCAATCTCTACGGCCTGTCTCTTGCCGGAATCTGGCACTTGTTCTAGAACATCATCTGTTTTTTTCTTAGGCATATAGTCGTAAATTGATTTTTTAGCCAGAGATGCCTCGAATAAATACATTTCTTCGGGTCATCAAATGCCTAAAAAATCAATTTTCTCCTTTCTTTAAAATTAAGTTTTTATTGTGTATTCTTTTGTAAGCTATTTTATGAGCTTTGTTAACTAGCAGTTTTGTCTTTTCTTCGCTTATTTGGTTTTTCTTTGTGTTAAAAATAATTATGCATCAGCTAGTTTGCAAGAAGTGTGACAATTGTAGAAATTGGAGTTATTTGAGGTAAAATCGAAGACGATGCATTAAAAAAACGGAGAGTAGTTCAGATGGCTAGAACGTACGCATGGGGTGCGTAAGGTCGCAGGTTCGAGTCCTGTCTCTCCGACAACAGCAAATAACACATCAAAAATCTATTTTGGTGGAGCAATAAAATACATCTTAGTCTCAGTAGTAGTTCCTTGCGAAATTATTCCAACATCAATCCAAGACTGCAGATCATCTTTACAAATTTTTGAATATTGTTCAAAAATTTCACTACTTGTTTTAATTGTCACATCTCCTCCTAAACCTTCTTTTGATTTACGACCTTCTTTTGACAATATTAACGGCTGATTATTTTCATCAAAACCAACAACAATTCCGGAATGAACAACTGTTTTTACAAATTTATCATGTATAACAAATAATGTTCCTACTATTGGCTCAACGGACAAGCCTAGATTATGATTTGCATAGTTCTCTATAGCTATCCCGTCCATACCAAATATCATTCCAGTAAATCCATGACAATTAATGCTTTCTAGATTGCTTTTTACTTTTTCTACAGCTTCCACGACAGATTTAATATAGCTTGGTAAGTCAACATTGTGCTGCCCATTATTTAAGTTCATTCCAACTTCGCCAGATATAGACATATATCAAAAGTTTAACACAGATCTGATATACTAAAAACCTCATATGATTAAAGCTGTTCTTTTTGACATGAATGGAGTCATCATTAGCGATGAAAGTATTCATGAGAGCGCTTTTAAAGAAACAGCCAAATCTTTCGGAGTCAAGCTCACCCATCAAAATTATCTCAATCTCTGTGCTGGTAAAACTGATAGGCTTGGCTATCAAAATATTGCAGAATATTTTGAAAAAGAACTTCCAATTGAACAACTAATTGTAGAAAAAGCAAAACTTTATAAAAAGATTTTTCCAACAAAGAAAAAAGCATGCGAAGGTGTGACTGATTTAATCAAAAAACTATCTGATCACTATATCTTAGCCGTCACTTCAGGCGCTTCTAAGGAAGAAATTAAACTTGTTCTTCAAGAATTTGAACTAAGTAAATATTTCAAAATTATCATTTCGGCAGATGACATCAGACACAGCAAACCAAATCCAGAACCATATTTAATTACCTGTGAGCAGTTACAGTTGAGGCCTCAAGAATGTGTCGTAATCGAAGACTCACCGAGTGGCGTTATTTCAGCAAAGACAGCCGGCTGCCATTGTATTGGAATCACTTCGACTCATACAAAAGAAGAATTGCATGAATGTGACTTAATAATCAATTCTTTTACAGAAATCAATGCAAAAATGATGAATGAAATTAAATAGCAATAACGACTAGTGTTAAGTTGACATTAAAAATATTTATTAGAAAGAATCTTATGAAAAGAATCTTAGTAACCGGTGCTTTTGGCTTAGTTGGCAGTGATCTGGTTTTAGAACTGCAAAAAAAATACGGACAAGACAATATTATTGCTCTTGGCCGCTCCACTATTGATGACAGCTTTCAAGGAATTTTGGAACAAGGCGATGTTCGCGATAAAGCCGCTATGGAACTTTTAGTTAGAAAATATGACATTAGTGAAATTTATCATTTGGCAGGCCTCCTTTCCGTCGGCGGCGAGAAACAACCAGATTTAGCCTGGGATGTTAATGTAAATGGCCTCAAAAATATTCTCGATATTGCCAAAGAAAATAAAATTAAAGTCTTTTGGCCAAGTTCAATCGCTGCCTTTGGCCCAACCACTCCAAAAGAAAATGTTCCTCAGCATACTAGCCTTGAACCAAGTACTATCTATGGTGTCAGCAAAGTGACTGGCGAATTACTCTGTCAATATTATTTCAAGCGCTATGGCGTCGATGTCCGTAGTTTGCGCTATCCAGGACTCAATGGCTACAAAGCCGCTCCTGGTGATGGCACTACTGAATACGCCATTCATATTTTTTATGGCTTGCTACAAAACAACGCTTATGAATGTTTCCTTAAAGAAGATGCTCGTCTACCAATGATGTATATGGATGACGCTATCAAAGGCACAATTGCTCTTATGGAAGCACCAAGTGAAAAAATCTCCGTTCGCACTAGCTACAATTTCTCTGCCATCAGCTTTACACCGGCAGAGTTAGTTGCAGAAATTAAAAAAATTGCTCCAGATTTTCAGGTTACCTACAAGCCAGATTCTAGACAACAAATTGCCGAGAGTTGGCCACAAACCATTGATGACTCCAAAGCTCGTGAAGATTGGGGTTGGCAAGAAGAATTTGATATAAATAAAATGACTCAAGCTTTGTATGAAGGTATTAAGGCAAAATTAGCAAAGTAATAAAGGTTAAATCACAACGATTATGTCCAAAACACAATTTTTCACATCTCTTAAAAATGAAGTCGCTCGCATCGACGAAGCAGCCATCTCCAAAAGATTTGAGCATTTGATCGAAGATTTTAATGGCGATCCATCACCAAAAGCGATCATTGAAGGCCAAACAATTAGTATTTTTAACTCCAATGACTATCTAGGCCTTCGTCATCATCAAGCTCTCAAACAAGCTGAACATGACGCCTCCTCAAAGCTAGGCACTGGACCAGGCGCTGTTCGTTTCATCTCTGGCTCTTTTGCTGTTCATCGCCAATTAGAGAAAAAACTAGCCGCTTTTCATGGTCGTGATGATGCAATGGTTTTTTCTAGCGCTTTTGCCACCAATTTGGCTGTCATTTTTAGTTTGATTAAAGGTCAAAACAAAGATTCTCTAGTTAGTGGTAACACTTTAGTTATTTCTGATGAGCTTAATCATCGCAGTATTATTGATGGAGTACGTTTGGCTAATTTGGAAAGTGACGCAAAACTTATTTTCAAACATTTGGACGCCAATTCACTGTCAGAAATTCTAAGCACAAATTCAGAAAAATTTGACAGAGTGGTGATTATTACTGACGGAGTTTTTAGCATGTTGGGTGAATATCAAGATCTTAAAGCACTACGAATGGTAGTTGATAAATACGATGATAAATTCAAAGAAGGCGTTTTACTAATCGTCGATGATTGTCATGGTGTAGCTGCTTTTGGTAAAACTGGTCGCGGCACTGAAGAAATTTCTGGAGCTAAGGCTGACGTTTTAGTTGGCACGCTTGGCAAAGGTTTTGGGGCTGACGGTGGTTATGTTGTGGCCGACCAAGTCGTTATTGATTACCTACGTGAATCTGCCGCCACTTACATTTACTCCAACTCTATTTCTCCAGGCACCGCAGCTGCTGCCAGCGCTTCTTTGGACGTGATTAATTCCAGTGAAGGTCAAAAAATGATTCAAAAGTTAGCTAACAATGTCGTTGACCTTAAAAATCAATTAACTGCCAAAGGCTTTAAGTTTGCCGCTAGTTCAGTTCATCCAATTCAAGCAGTTTTGATTGGTGACACCGCTAAAACAAGAGATTTAACCAAAGAAATGTACGAAAAAGGTTTCTTGGTTACCAATATCAATTACCCAGTTGTCCCTAAAGGTCGCGACGAAATTAGAGTACAATTGAGTGCTTCGCACACAAAAGAAGATATTGCTGCTTTTGTGCAAGCTTTTAGCGAAATTGGCAAAAAATTGGCAATTATTTGAGAAATCTATGAGTGAAAAAGAAAAAAAAACCAAGAAAACTTTATTTGTTTTAAGTTTGGTCATGCTGGTAAATGCCCTTAGCTATGGCTTGATTATTCCCTTACTTTATCCTTACGCAGAAAAATTTGGCATGAGCTCATTCATGGTCGGCTTCATGTTTAGCATTTACTCAGTTTTCCAATTTTTTTCCACTCCAATCATTGGTCGTCTCTCTGATCGCTACGGCAGAAAACCGCTTCTAGTCACTAGCTTGTTTGGTACGGCAGTTGGTCTTGTTTTATTTGCCGTTGCTACCAATCCTCTAATGCTTTTCATCGCTCGCATCATCGATGGTATTACTGGTGGCAACAATTCAGTAGCACAAGCAGTCATTGCTGATCAGGTAGAAGTTAAAGAAAGAACTAAATATTTTGGAATCATTGGGGCAGTTTTCGGCATGGGATTTTTACTCGGACCAGCTCTAGGTGGATTTTTGAGTAAAGTTAGCTTAACTTTTCCTTTTGTAGTTGGAGCCATTTTAGCTGCTATTTCCGCCATTATGGCCATGATTTTATTGCCAGAAACCAATACTAAACGTCATGAAAAAAAAGTTCAACAAGAAGGTCTTTTTCAATTTAAAAAAATTGCTCACGCCCTCAAAATTCCAACCATTGGTCATATTCTCATGGTCGTCCTCCTTAGCAGTATCGCCCACAACATGTTTATCATGGGTTTTCAATCGTTCAGTGTTGATGCACTGAAGCTTGGCGCCGATCAGATTGGCATCATGTATAGCCTCATCGGCTTGTTGATGGTTCTAATGCAGGCAGTGGGCATCAAAATGCTACTAAAGATCTTTAAAAGTAAAAAAACTATCCTACTAATTTCGGCGTTTTTGTCTAGTTTTGTCATGTTTGCTTTTAATATTCCTCAGTCGACCGTCCTTTTCATCGTAATTTCTGGCGTCTACATGATTACTTTCGCTCCACAAATGATCATGACTTCCAGCATGATTTCCGAATACACTCACGAAGAAGATCAGGGTGGTATCCTTGGCATCAATCAAGCCTACATGGCGCTTGGTCAAATCATCGGTCCACTCCTAGCTGGAGCAGCAAATTACTTCCATCATAGCGCTAGTTTTTCAATCGCTGGCCTGCTTTTCTTTGGCATTTGGATCGTCATTAGACAAATCGACGAACACACCGCCAAAGCAGATCTGTAATTAGATTATTGCACTCTAGATTTCAAGAACAAAATTACTCGTAGCGCAGAGCTTCGATTGGTGAAAGCTTGGCAGCTCTTTTGGCTGGAGCAACACCAAAGACCAAACCAACAATCGTTGACACTCCAAAAGATAGAATCACAGCTCCCATGGTCACTTTAGCTGGAAAATAAGGTTGAAGCGCTAAAGAACCAAGATAAGCAATTAAAAGACCGATTAAGCCACCAATTACTGACAGAAGAGCTGCTTCAATTAAGAATTGAGCCAAAATTAAGTTTGGCGTAGCTCCAAGAGCTTTACGCAATCCAATTTCTCTAGTTCTTTCTGTGACAGACACCAACATGATGTTCATAATGCCAATGCCACCCACCAATAGAGAAATAGCAGAAATACCACCCAAACCAATGGTCAGCATGCCAATAATACTGTTAATTGTCGAAAGTAATTGCGTCTGATCAAAAACTGTAAATTCATCGCTTTTTAAGCTTTTGCCAATAGTTTTTTCAATAGCTAACTTAGCATCTTTGATCTGACTTTTGTCTCTAACTTCAAAAACAAATGAGTTGATTAGCTCACTATTAAAATATTTAAAATTTGTTTCAATTGGTATATATACATAGTTATCAAAACTCGGACCACCAAAGCCACCACCTTTTTCTTTAAGTACTCCTATTATTTTGTAACTTTGACCATTAAGCAAAAAGAACTTATTGATTGGATCAACTTGACCAAATAATTCTGTAGCTATTTTTGGTCCAAGTAGAACTATACGATCAGCTTTATCTTCTTCTGTTTGAGTAAACCAACGACCTTTTGCAGCTGGAGAGTTGTAAACAGTTTGATAAGAATTGGTGATGCCATACAAAGTTACTTTTTTGGTGGTTTTCGAATACTTGGCCTCAGCAACATTAACTGAGGTTATAGCACCATCTTTAATCAAATCTCGATTATTTCTGATAACTTGGTTGTAATATGTTCTTTTAAGAGTAGGTTTTGAACTTTCAATTGCAGTTTGTGCTCCACCTCCACCACTAAAGCCACCATTTCCAAAAGGATTTCCAGGAACAACATAAAGAATATTGGTCCCGAGACTCGCAAATTGGTCAGCAACATAAGCCTGCAAACCAGTGCCTATGCTCGTTAAAAGAACCACTGAACCAACACCGATGATTACGCCGAGCATTGTCAAAAAAGATCTGCTTTTATTGAGCATTATCGATTTAATAGCTAGTGTAAAAATTGAACCTATTTTCATGATTTATGGTCACTTAAAACTTTACCATCTTTAAAAACAATTTGTCTTTTGGCAATCGCTGCTACATCTTCTTCATGAGTTACCATGATGATGGTTTTGCCTTCTTTATTTAGGTCTTTGAGAATTTTTTTGATATCTTCACCACTTTTGGAATCAAGATTGCCAGTTGGTTCATCAGCAAAAATCACAGTGGGATCATTAATTAATGCTCTCGCTATAGCGACACGCTGTTGTTGGCCACCAGAAAGCTGAGCCGGAGTATTATTCATACGATCTCCAAGACCAACTCTTTCTAGCATCTCTTTAGCCTTATTTATGGCATGATCGGAATCAGTTCTAATACCAGCATAAAATAAAGGCATCAAAACATTTTCCAAAGCAGAAGTGCGAGCTAACAAATTAAAAGATTGAAAAATAAAACCAATTTGTTTATTACGCAAATGAGCTCTTTGAATTTCATTATATGAAGAGACTTCAATACCATTTAGAAAAATTTCACCATCAGTCGGCTCAGCTAGCATACTGGCCACTTGCAAAAAAGTAGATTTACCAGAACCGGATGGTCCCATAATCGCTAAAAATTCTTTTTCATTAACTCCCAAAGAAATATTATCGAGAGCACGGATAACCGTATCACCGATTTTATAGTTCTTGGAAACATGCTTTAAATTTAGCAACATATCTTTAGATTAAATGAGATTATTCTGGCAAGACTATTTGATCACTTTCACTTAGACCCTCGATCACCTCAATCTTGTCATTACTCTCCAAACCAACTTTGATTTCTTTTTCAATCTTTTGCTCTTTGTTATCAGCCTTAACATTCACAAAAACTTTATTATCTCTTTCAAATATGCAATTAAGAGGAATAGTTAAAACATTTTTCTTTTCAGCAATTTTAATTACAGCATCACCATTCATACCAATACGATATTTATTAATATTTTGACTATCAATTGGAAATTCGATTAGAAAAACGGTACCGCTGGTTGATTCGCTGCTGGTATAAGAAATATAGGAGATGAAGGTATCAATTTTTTCTCCATCATAAGCATCCAAAGAAATTTGAGTGCTCTGTCCTTTTTCAATACGATACAAATCAATTTCATCAATATTGGCATGAAAGATCAAAGTTTTTGGATTAACTATTTCGAAATAATCAGAAGGCAAAAGCTGTACGCCAGAAACTGCAGTAGGAGCAACAGTCACAATTCCCTCAAAAGGTGAATAAATGGTTGTATTAGCGATAGCTATATCTTGAATTTCAACATTTAAAACTTTATTGTTCAAATTATATTGTTCATCAGCCACAGCTCTGGTTTCTGTCGTACTTAAAGGACGATCTTTAATGCTATCCTGAGTATTTTCAAAACTATTTCTCTCTTGCATGTAAGTATTGAGGTTTTGACTCATTTGTTTTTGAAGAGCACTTCGATCTATGGTAGCGATACTCTGCCATTTTTTGGCAGTATCACCTTCTTTGGCTCCCAAATAAACTAGTTTGCCGCCAGCGGCAAAACGTAAACGAGCTTTTTCTTTAGCATCCACTCGACCAGAAATAGTAATGCTGGAAACTATGTCTTCCTTAACAGGAGAAACAAAAGTTAGTTTAATTTGTTTGCTTGCACGGCTTTGCATATACCAAAAACCAACTAAAGCCATGACAAGAATTATCAAAATTAATTTAAAGCGTTTTTTAAAAAAAGCTAAGGTGTTTTCAAGGATTTTTTTCATAAAATTTTATTCAAATTTGTTTTTTTCTGAGAAGCTAGTGTACAGTATTTTCGAAGCTAATGAAGGCTTATCTGCTAGGTAAGAAAAGAATTCTTGCACAATTTTATTCTCATGAGCGCGGCGGACTGTTTTTTTAGCATCGATAGAATATAAGCCAGCAATTCTTTTTTTGATAATCGCTGCTGTACTAGTTAACGGCTGTCCGCCGCCGCCAATACAACCTCCAGGACAAGCCATAAACTCGATATAATCGTAAGTTTCTTTGCCGTGCTTAATTTCTTCCAACACATTGCGAGCATTTCTAGCTGTAGCTACTACTGCTACTTTAATTTCCTTATCACCTATTTTGATAGTGGCTCGTTTAATACCTTTCATGCCGCGGACTTCCTCTAATTCTAGTTTTGGCAATTCTTGACCGGTGAGCATATAAGCGGCAGAACGCAGTGCTGATTCCATCACTCCACCAGAAGCACCGTAAATAGCTCCGGCGCCAGAGTATTCACCTTCTAGGTCAGCTTCGCTATCAGCAAGATTCGGCAGATCAATTTTATTTTTCTTAAGCAAGGCAGCCATCTCTCTAGTAGTAAGTACATAATCAACTGGCTTAAGCTTGTGGCCCTGAAATTCAAAGCTTAATTTTTCCATCTCAGATTCATATTTTTTAGAGGTACAAGGCATGATGGAAACCATGACTATTTTACTTGGATCAACACCTGCTTTTTCTGCCCACCAAGTTTTATAAGCTGCTCCAGAATGAATGTGAGGTGAACGAGCAGTGGTTAAATTAGGAATAAAATCTGGATAATAAAATTCCACAAATTTCACCCAACCAGGACAACAAGCCGTAAACATTGGCAAAACCACTTCTTCTCCAGCAAATTTCTTTCGGAGTCGATCGCTCAGTTCTTTAGCTTCAACCACAGTGGTGATGTCTGCTCCCATATTGACATCAAAAATTTTCTTAAAGCCCAATTGACGGAAAGCAGTAAACATTTTCTTTTCTAGATTTAAGCCAGGTTCTTGACCAAATTCCTCTCCAATACTAGCCCGCACTGAAGGAGCCATTTGAGCTATTAAAATTTTATCCTGATCGATTAATGCTGCTTCAACTTTTTCTAAATGACTTTGCTCTCGAATAGCGTTAACTGGACAATGAACTGTACATTGACCACAATAGATACAGTCAACTTTAGGATTTTCGCTATAAGCCAAATGAGAATTTGAGCTCACTCCTTCTAATTTTAGAAAATTAATGCCAATGTCTGCACAAGAATTGACACAACGACCACAACGCACACAAAGATTGGGATCAAATTCTGCTGCGCCACCCATTTTATGAATAGCTAAGTCAAGCATTTTGCGCTCATATTCTTCACTAGTGACTCCATATTTTTGCATCAAAGCAAAAGCAGGACAAGGCAATTGTTTTTGACATTTAGGGCAATTTTTTGTGTGCGAAGCGAGCAATAATTTGAGGTTTTCTTGACGCATCTCTACTAGCTCATTACTCTTTGTATTAATTTTCATTCCTTCGCTAGCTTTGAGAGTGCAAGAAGTGGTAACTTTATTTTCATGTTCCACCAAACATAAACGACAATTAGCTTCAATTTTTAAATCTTCGTGATAGCAAAGATGAGGAATGTCTAATTTATTCGCCAGAGCTAATTGCAGAACACTCTGACCTTCTTCTGCTTGATAAGGCTTATCATCAATATATATAGTGACAGTTTTTGGCATTTATATTTCAATTCCTAAAATATTTTTTGCATAACTTCTAACAGGTAGAGCAATTGATTTTCCCAGTCCACAAAAAGAATTTTTTTCCATAACTTTAATAATTGGTTTAATCTTTGACCAAGGCATCTCACTATTTAGATCCAAATTTTCCAATAGTTTTTTCAATTGCCATGAACCATCTCTGCAGGGAGTACACTTACCGCAACTTTCTTTTTCATAAAAATTAAAAATTTTATTTAAAAATTGATAGGAAGTGATCTCACTTTTGTAAATTTCAATTGAACCACAACCACTAATTGAAGCTTCTTCCGCCTGGCTTTTAGTAAAAATTTCACCACTTGCTCCACCGCCAACTTGTACAAAAAAATCAAAATCTGGATAATTTTTAGTTTTTCGAAGCACTTCAGCTATCTTGTCATCTGAATTCACTCTATAAACACCTTCCTTCTGTACTCCTAGAATTGTCGAAAAACGAGTTTTTTCAAATTTATCTGTAGCTACTCTAGCCACATCATAGAAAGTTTCAACATTATGAAGTAAAACTGGACAGCCAAAAATTCCTAAAACTGAGGGGCTTGGAGATTCGAAACGAGGTTGAGTCTTTTTACCTTCAATAGCATTGAGTAATGAGCCAGTTTCTCCACCAATATAACTTGGCTCTTCTACAAAAATATTAATTAAATAACCTTTTTGTTTGAAAAGCTCTAAAAGTGGATCAATTTTGCTTTGAAGCTTTTGATAATAATCTTTATTTATATAAAGATAGCCTTCTTTAGTTTCCAAAAAATCCATGGCAAGTAGCATGCCTTTAAAAACCTCTTCAGAAAAATTCTGTAAAATATAAAAATCTTTTTGAACACCAATTTCACCTTCACTAGCATTACAAACAACATATTTTTTTGGGTTTTCCAAATCCTTCATTCTTTGCCATTTAAGATGAACAGGAAAAGCCGCACCACCTCGACCCACTAAGGCAGCTTTTTCAATTTTTACTAAAAGATCATCTTGTTGCATATTTTTTCTTCAAAGAAGCATCAACTAACAAAGCTAAAATTCCTCCAAGTAAAGCTGTAGCAAACTGTGGCCAAGACATCATAACGGCAATTTTTGAAGCCAAAGCAGCTACTAGAATTTTTTCCATCAAAAGTTTGGAAATAACAAAAAGAAAAGCAGCTTTAGCTAGTGAAGCAATAAAAATAGCCAAAAAATTCTTTGCTTGATTAATTGTCTGATCATTTGTTTTTAACCTAGCAAAAATTTCTAAATAAAGACAATTACTAATCATAATAAATGGGACCATTGGAGCCAAAGTCAGGGGAAGCAGTCCTCTTGAGAGAGCAACAGTGCTAGGAATTAAAGCAAGAAAAAAAGATTTACTTTTACCTAAGTGTAAAAAAGATAAAACTAATAAAGCATTGATTATTGGACCAGTCAAAAGCTGCTGATGAACAAAAGCTGGTATAAAAAAAATTAATGAAGAATAAAGAACAGCTAATTGCAGCTCTCTATTATCGACTAATGCCAGAACTTTAACTGAATTATTTTTTATCATGATTTCATGATAGCAAAAATAGACTCTATTACTCTAGGGGTATTTTGTCCTTGAGCCAAGCGGCTACTTTTTCATAAGTAGTCAGCTCTGGTTTTTCCTTTATAAGGATCTCGGATAAAACATTTTCCAAATCATTTTCCCTTGGGGTCTGACCTTCAATTAAAACAAAAGTCAAACGGCCTGGAAATCTATTCAATTCT
>CAJBWJ010000047.1 GCA_903959355.1 uncultured bacterium | reverse complement strand
CAAAAAGGCTAAGAAAAGAATCAAAACTAGAGGAGCAATTTTTTTTAACATTTATTTTTTTAGCGCATTTTAACAAGCCAGTATGGCTGCCAAAGTAAAAAGCTAATTTTTTGCCAAAAATTACTATTTTTCCAAGTAAATTTTTTAGCATTATTCCAACTCATGTCATGCATTTTCTTTTCACCAAAAACTGATTTATTGGTGGTTTCATGATTGTGATCAACTTGAGCTTTTGGTTCAAACAAAACTAAAAATCCTCTATTACGAGCTTGAAAGGAAAGATCAATGTCTTCCCAATAAGCTGGATAATAAAGTTTGTCAAAACCATCAATTTCTTCAAAAATTGATTTTCTAAACATAGCACTGCCGCCACTCGCCCATGCAGTTTCTCCAGCGGACAGATCTTTATAGCGACTATGTAAAAACATGCCTCTTTCAAACCATAATTTATTTCTGCCACCAATTTCATTGACACTTGTTTCATGTTCCAGACAACCAACGGCAAAAACTTTTTCATTTTCAAAATGAGGAATCAAATATTTGAGACAATCTTTGTATGGAGCGACGTCATTGTTGATTAAAAAAACTAATTCGTTTTCGGCGACTTTAAAGCCACGATTGGAAGAAGCTCCGAAGCGTTGATTAGTTCTGTTGATTAATAAAACAATCCTGAGCTTCTTATCAGCTTTTTTATATTCTCCAACATAAAAATCGGCGTCAAATTGTTGAAACTCTTCTTTATTTACTAGAAACTTTTTTTGAAACCAGATTAGTGTGTCATCTTCTGGGCCACTGGCGTCATCGACAACGATTAATTCATCCTGGTCTCTCATGCAGTCTAAAACGGCTTGTAAATTTTTTTCGTAGAGATGAACACCCTTGTAACTTGGAATAACAATTGAGATATTTTGCATTTTTACCTTATCATTTCTAACAAAATTGTTTTAAATCTTTCTTTGGAAAAAAAGAGGCTTCTTTCATAGGCTAAATCTGCCAACTTTTCTCTTTCTACTTTATTTTTAATCAGTTTAAGAGTTTTGGCAAGACAATCGTTTTCATCATTCCATAGACAAACATTTAAGCTTTCTCCAAGAATCTCTTTTTGACCACCTTTATTAATAACAATTGGTAGGGCTTTGGCTGCCATTGCTTCTAATGTAGAAATACCGAAGTGCTCAACTTTTTCCGGTTCCATGTCTTCATCTATTTCAAAACCAGAAGCGTGCCAATAGATACTGGCTTTCTCATAAATTTTCAATAGATCTAATCTATTTGCATCATGAATAATCTCAACATTTAAATCTTTGATAAGAGAAGCAATTCTAGAAGCATATTCTTCATCTTCTTTTTTGCCCAAAAGCACTAATTTCCAAGTGCTTAATGTATTTGGATCGAGTTTAAGCAAATCTCTAAAAAAATTAATTAGAATATCTTGGCGTTTACTGTGTAACTGACAGAAGAATCTGCCAACAGAAAGAATAATATTTTCTTTTCTCTCTTGCCAATTATTCTGATTAGTAAATTCTTGTGCATTAACATATGGCTGATGCACAAAATTAATTTTAGTCCCCCAAAATTTTTCAATGTATTTTTTAGTAAATTCTGAGTTGGTGTTTTTGACTTGCCAATTAGCCAGTTTTAGTTTTTCCAAAAATGAAGATTTATCTAATTTTAGAGGAACTTGAATATGAAGAACATTTTTCTTAGCTAAGGAAAAGAAAAGACTGCCGTCAGTTTGATAATATAAAACATCAAATTTAGCAGTCCATAAAAGTTTTTTTAAAAAATTAGCTTTTGTATAAAGAGGAGAAGCGATAAAATTTATTTTAGCCAAAGAACAGTTGAGAAAGTTTTCATATTTTTTTCTAATTTCCTCAATCGCATTAATTTCTAATTCTTTTTCTGAGCTAATTGCGATGTAAACCTCGTGACCCTCTTCTTCTAAGATTTTGGCACAGTCAAAGAGGTATTTTTCTCCGCCTCCAGTATGTTTTGGCAAGTATGGCGAATAAAGGGCTATTTTCATAATCTAATTTTGCCCTCACGCTGCCATAGGTTTTTAATTTCTTGTTCTTTTTTTTCGTATTTATTTTTAATTGAAGGTTTTTGTTGCAATTCCCAAACTTGAATATAAACAATCATTCTATTGATAGCTTGAACCAGAGCTTCAATGATGCCAGCCATACCATCTTTATGGCCCTGATATTTTATAGCTCTTCTATAAAATTCCATTGTTCCTTTACGCAAAATTGTCAAAAGATTTACATCTTTGACGCTAGCTGCTGCTAGAGCAGTTGCTTCTTTAATTGTCCAATCAGCACTCTTTCGTAAATTATCTTGAGTGTTGCGATGAGTTAAATGAATCAGCTGATGCTGAAGTTCAATGTCAACTCCTTTGAAAAGAGGACTTTCGTGAATCTCTCCTTGCCACGAAAGCAAATTTTCTTTTTTGAAAACTCTGGTCACTAAATCATTTTGCCAGTTACCAAAATTAAATTGTTGGCCATAACAAATATTTTCTCGACGAATAGTCATAACTTGGCAGTCATCTTTTTCTATGTGGAACAATATCTCTTTAGCTAAGGCAGGAGAAACTCTCTCGTCTGCATCAACATAAAACAACCAATCAGTTTCAACCATGCTGTGGGCTTTTTCTCTTAGTTTGGCAAAAGATTCATGAGAAAAACTAACTACTTGGCAGTCATAACTTTCTGCAATGCTGGTGGTTCTGTCGCTAGAACCGTTATCAACTAGAATAATTTTTTGACAAAAAGACAAAGTTTCAAGACAAGCTTGAATCATTTTTTCTTCGTTTTTGGCAATGATTAAGGCAGTAAGATTTGATTTCATAATTTTAAATAAAAGCTTGTTTTCCCATTCGACCAATTACAACATCTAAAACGGCTTTGCGCTCACTTTTGTTGCCTTTATGTAAGATATTTAAAGCAAGATGCACTGCTGTAAGCTTACTCCTCCAGGGAGCGTGTCTAAAGGCTAAAAACAGTCTATTTCTAGTTTGATAGTATTGCTGTAATGGTGAGCCAGCTCCACCAGTAGAGCGACCGATCTTGTGATAAACGACTGAATTTGGACAATACATAACTTTGAGACCTGTCTCATGAACTCTTAAACTAAAATCAACATCTTCACTGTAAAGAAAAAAACGATCATCTAAACGACCGACTCTTTCTATTACTTCTCTACTGATCATCATTACACAGCCAGTGGCATAATCAGTTTCGCTAGCCTGATCGAAATGGCCGCGATCTATTTCATCGATGCCAATGTGATAAGAAAGTAAATTCGTCCAGTCAACTTTGCCACCAACATACCAAAGGACATGGTGTTTTTCTGCTTCTTTATATGAACCTGCAAAAAACTCATAACCTTTATGAAAATAAATTTTGGAAACAGCCAGCCCAATTTTTGGATCATTGTCCATCATTTTATGAAGTTCTTGTAAAAAGTTTTTATCAACAATGGTGTCAGAATTAAGTAAAAGATAGTAATCACTATCATAGTGATCAATGGCGTGTTGAATGCCTAGATTATTACCTCCTGAAAAACCAAGATTACTTTCACTGCGGAGCAAGTCAATTCTAGGATTCTTTTTTAGAAAAAGATTGCTGAAATTCAGTAATTCTTTGGAACCATTATCAATAACGATGATTCGATAATCAAAACCACTATGATTAATCTCAGATAAAGACTCGATAGTTGCTTTTGTATCCTCTGGTGTATTGTAATTTACAATAATAATTGAAACATGATTCTTCATAAACTAAATTTCCTTTTTAGGACAGCAAAAAACTTACTCAAACCTTTTTCTTCTTTAATTTCTAAATCACTTATCCAATAGTTTAGCTCTTTTTGGAAATGGTGCAAATCTTTTAGTAATGTTTGTTTGCTGTTTTTCTCTAGATTTTTTTGGTTATCAAGTTTATCAAAAATTTTCATCTGTACCGTCATCTGATAAGCAGCTTGCATAAGACTTAAATAAAAACCTCTCGCTCCATCTTTGTGACCTTCTTCAGCAAAAAATCTTCTAAGCCAATCATCACTAAAAACTTTTAAAAGAGTTGACGAAGAAATTGAAAAATCATCAGCATTTTTTGGTGTTTTTTGTTCGGCTTCGATATCTGTATAGCGATCGAAACGATTCAAATAATCTTTAGTGTCTTTATAGTTGTGATGCAAAATGGCTAATTCTTCCTTGGCTTCTAAAAAACTTGGTTCTAAACCATCTTTAATAATTGGTTGTGAATGAATTTTTTTTGGCCAAGAAACTAAGGAGTTTTTAAAAAAGCGTAATTGGCGATCTGGCCACCAGCCAGTATGTTGCATCCATACGCCACTAACCATATTTTTTCTAGGTAAATAATAGACGTCTCCTAGATCTTTTTGGTCAATTTCAACAAGTTTTAAAGCCAAAGATTCTGGGATTTCTTCATCGCCGTCAAGGACGAGCGCCCAGTCTTTTTTGACTTGAGCCAAAGCAAATTCACGAACGGGCTCTACAAATTTAGAATCTTCTTTGTAACTATAAATTTTGCTACAGTATTTCTGAGCTATTTGGACGGTGTCATCAGTGCTTTTTATATCAATTAAAATAACTTCATCAGCGAATTGAACAGACTTTAAAGTTTTAAGAACGGTGTCTTGTGAATTTTTGGCAATAACAACTGCTGAGATAGACATAACAAAGAACCTTTTCTTTATTTCGCTAGAGAACTATTAATAGTATGATAACAGCTGTCATGAAAAAACTTAAGTCTCTATCAGTTTTTTTCCCTGTTTATAACGAAGAGGCTAATCTAGAAGTTTTGGTCAAACAAGCTCTAAGAGTTATTCCGCTTCTTGCTCATAAATATGAAATATTGATTATTAATGACGGGAGTACTGATGATAGTTTAAAAATTTCCGAAAAATTGGTCAGTGGAAACAAGTTTCTAAAAGTTATTTCTCATGAATTCAATAATGGTTATGGTGAAGTATTAAAAACTGGCATCAAAAAAAGCCAGTATGAGTGGATTTTTTGGACCGATAGCGATTTACAGTTCGATTTATCTGAATTGGCTAATTTTGTCAAAGAAAGTGACAAATATGAAGCAATCATCGGTTATAGAAAAAAAAGAGTCGAGGGCTTTAAAAGGCATTTGAATGCTAGTCTTTTTGGACTCTATATTAATCTATTATTTAGAGTCAATGTAAGAGATATTGATTGTGCCTTTAAATTAATTAAGACCAATCTTTTAAAAGAATTGAGGCTCAGTTCTGGTAGTGCTTTTACTAGTGCTGAAATTCTTTATCGCCTAAAGAAAAAAAGTGTTAAATTTAAAGAAATTGCCGTTACTCATTACCCGAGACTTTACGGTCAAGCAACTGGGGCAAAATTTAGAGTAATTGTAAAAGCTTGCTATGAGGCGCTACTCACTTATTTACAAATTAAATTTACTTTAAATTAAAATGTTTAGATTCATTAAAAAGGCATTAATTAATTATTTTACTTTTTTCTTTTTATTGATGATTTTCGTTGCCAGCACTTATTATTTTTTTCAACGCGGCTTTTTTTTAATTCATGATTACACTATTGGTGTCAAAATTGTTGAGATGGCTTCTGGACTCAGGTCTTTAGAGTGGCCTGTGAGATGGAGTGCCGAACTTGGTTATGGTTTTGGTATGCCACTTTTTAATTTTTATGCTCCACTACCTTATTTTTTTGGTGCAATATTTTATTTATTAGGATTTAATTTGGTGGTAAGTATTAAATTTCTTTATTTATTGGTTACTTTAATCACTTTAATAGGCGCTTTTAAATTAGGCAAAAGACTTTCTGGAAATTGGGGAGGGATCATTCTAGCAGGAGCACTGACTTTGGCTCCATATAGAGCTCTTAATATTTTTGTTCGTGGAGCTCTTAGCGAAGTTTTTGCTATGGCATTTTTTCCTTGGGTAATTCTAGCTATTTATCAAATCATCGACTCTAAAGAAAATGAAAATAAAAGACTTTTTAAAGCTTATCTTTTATTGTTTGTTAGCTTGTCGGCAATTATTTTATCTCACAACTTGAGTGCTTTAATGTTTATTCCTTTAGCTTTTTTATGGGCTATTTTTATTGCTAAAAGAAAACAGCTTTGGTCAATAATAAAAGTTTTTTCTTTATCATTTTTTGCTACTGCTTTTTATACTTTGCCATCTTTTTTGGAAAAAAACTTAACGAAAATCGACACAATTTTAACTGGTTATTTTGATTATCATCTGCATTTTTTATATATTCGCCAATTTTTCCAAGACAACTGGGGATATGGTGGCTCTGGCTATGGAGCTAATGACGACATCTCTTTCTTTTTAGGATACGGTCAATTGCTAGCTTTATTTTTGCTTGGTGTTTTATTTTTAGCTCAATTGTTTAGGGCTTTTAAAAATCATGATTTAAAGAAATTTTTCATAAGAAATAAAATATTATTTTTGGCTGGCTTTATAACTGTTTTTTGTTTATTTTTATCGATAGGAAGAAGCCTTGCTCTTTGGGAAACGCTAAAGGTTTTATCCTTTATCCAATTTCCATGGCGCTGGCTAGGTTCAGCGAGCTTCTTTTTAGCGATGTTTTTAGCTATTGGAAGCGGCTTGTTGAAAAAAGATATTTGGCAAAAAATCATTTTAAGCTTTTTATTTTTGACGTTCTTTTTTAACGCTCAATTTTTCAAAGCAGAAAAAGTTCTATCAAACAGCGAACTTTATTATTATAGTGATAAGCAACTCATTAGTTCAGAAATGAGTAAGACTTTGCCAGACTACATTCCTAAACAAATGGCCGATGAACTGACTCTGCAAGATTATAACAAAAAATATCCTGAGGCTTCGGTCTGGTTAAATCAGAATTCAACTGATAATTTAATTTTTAAAAGCCAACTTTTGAAGTCAAAAAATCAAAGCCAAGATTGGAAAATTTCTCTAAGTGAGATTAGTCTAATTAACTTTAAAATTGCTAATTTTATTGGCTGGACAGCTTACGTAGATAATAAAAAAGCTCCAATTATTGAGAACCAAAAACTAGGCAATGTGCAATTATTAGTACCTGTTGGAGAACATTTAGTTAGCTTGCGTTTTCAAGAGAACAATTTGCGATTAATTAGTGATTATATAAGTTTAGTTTCTTTACTTATTTTTATTTTTTGGTTAATTACTTTAAAGAATAAATCGACCAATCAATAATCTCTTGTTTTTCACTAGGATATCTTTTATCTAACACTTCGATAAAGTCTTTATTGGTGCACAGAATATAATTGATTTTTTCTCGATTAATCAAAGACTCAATTTCTGACATTTGTCTCTTTGCAAAAATTGTTTTTAATTCAACTACTGGCTTAAGATCGGCGTCTATTAAATTGAGTTGTCCTTCGTCAGAAAGATAAACACGAGCGTTAGTATAAGCATTAATAAAAGCACTTTTAAATAAGATGCTATCTTCTGGACAAACCAATAAATTATCTTTAGCGCTGAGATTTTGTAAGAAATTAAGTTGAGTGATTGGAAATGCATGAAAATTATCAAACTTATTTTTCATGGTCTTAAAAAATGCCGGCACAGTTAATAAAATAAAAATTCCTAAGAATAAATACTTGATTGGCAACTTAAGATGATTCATTAGACCACTGATGGCGAGAGCTGCCAAAATATCGGCAAAGATGAGTGCATAGTACCAGAACTGAATTGAGTTCCAAACTGTTCCAGTTTGTAGAAATAATAATGGAAAAACTGAACTAAAAACAAAACCAAGCAAGCT
>CAJBWJ010000046.1 GCA_903959355.1 uncultured bacterium | reverse complement strand
TTATCGACAGCCATTTCGCGCTCACCCTGCAAAACATTAATCTCAACTTGAGTCTGATTATCAGCTGCGGTCGAGAAAACCTGAGATTTGCTGGTTGGGATCGTAGTATTTCTGTCAATTAAAGGAGTACGAATACCACCCAAGGTCTCAATGCCTAAAGTTAAAGGAGTGACATCGAGTAAAACTACATCGTTTACATCTCCAGAAATTACGCCAGCTTGAACAGCGGCACCAATAGCCACTACTTCATCTGGATTAACACCCTTATGAGGCTCTTTGCCGAAGAATTTCTCGACGACTTCTTGAACTTTTGGCATTCTGGTCATACCACCAACCAAAACCACTTCATCAATATCTTTGGCTTCTAACTTAGCATCTTTAAGAGCTTTCTTAACTGGCTCAATGGATTTTTTAATCAAATCGTCGACCAATTCTTCAAGCTTGGCTCTGGTTAGAGTTAAAGTGAGATGCAAAGGCTGACCATCGTCACCCTGAGTGATAAATGGTTGATTAATTTCAGTACTAGCTGATGCAGATAATTCGATTTTAGCTTTTTCAGCCGAATCTTTGATACGCTGCATAGCTTGAGGATCTTTATTGAGATCTTTGCCTTGGTCTTTTTTAAATTCTGAAACAATCCATTCAATGATGGCGCTATCAAAATCATCACCACCAAGGAAAGTGTCACCGTTGGTAGATTTGACTTCAAAAACACCGTCACCAATTTCCAAAATGGAAATATCAAAAGTACCGCCACCAAGATCATAAACAGCAATGGTTTGAGAACCTTTTTTGTCTAAACCATAAGCGAGAGCAGCAGCAGTTGGCTCATTGACGATACGCTCTACTTTGAGACCAGCAATTTCACCGGCTTGTTTGGTAGCTTGACGCTGAGCATCATTAAAATATGCTGGCACAGTAATAACAGCACGATCGACTTTTTCACCAAGGAAACTTTCAGCATCTGCTTTAGCTTTGGCTAGAATTTTGGATGAAATTTCCTGTGGAGTGTATTTCTTGCCATCAATATTGACGACAGCCATACCATCTTTACCCTCAACTATCTCATAAGAAACATGTTTAATAGCTTGTTTAACAGCTTCGTCGTTTGCTTTGCGACCCATAAATCTTTTGACTGAGTTGACAGTTTTTTTGGCGTTAAGAATCATTTGACGTTTAGCTCCATCACCGACAATAACGTCATTATTTTTGAAACCAACAATTGAAGGAAAAGTGTTACGGCCTTCACTAGTTGGGATAATAACTGGACTGCCACCCTGCATAACAGCAATGGCTGAATTAGTAGTTCCAAGATCAATTCCTATGATTTTCGACATAATTTGTTCTCCTTTTTACTTTTGTATTTATGCAAGTTTTTGCAACCTGCTTTCTTTAATTATTAAGTATTTTAGCAGACGAAGGCTTCGACTGCTAGTATTAATTTAGATTTATTTATGAAGCTTTTTTCAGTTAAGCCAAAATAACCTGAGCGTGTTGGATAACTTCGCCATTGAGCATAAAGCCCTTGCGAACTACTTCAATAACCTTTTCCCCTTCACCTTTTTTATCCACAACTTCCATAGTTTTAAGATCAAATTTTTGACCCAAAACCTCAATTTCCATTAAGCCAAAATTTTGCAATTCTTTCCAAAATTGTTCAATCACCATATCTAAACCGCGATCTTTAAGATTGGTAGCTGCTAAAGATAAATGTCCTAGAGGCTGTAATAAAATTTGGCAAAAATCTTTATTGGCCATTTTAATAAAGGCCATTCTTTCTTCCTGACTACGACGCTGCAAATTCTGATAATCAGCTAAAACTCTTTTTTCTCTTTCCAAGGAATTAGCTAAAAGCAGCTGTAATTCCTGAATTTTTCTTTGGTCTTCACTGACAGCTTCTTCCATTGCCTCATTAATTATTTCTTCGGCAACCGCTTCGCTCTCAGATTGATTCTTTTTATCTTGTTTCATTTGTACCTTCTTTTTGAAATTAATTGACTAATCTGCCATGCTTTCTATTAAACCTTTGAAATATTTCATGATTGGCAAAACATATGAATAATCGAATCTAGTCGAACCCAATACGCCAAAGCGACAATTATTGCCTGGCATTTCAACAAACATAATACTAATTTGGTCTAAATCTCTATTACCTAAATCTTGACCAAAAATGACTTTGACTGCATTCTCACTGTGATTGCTTTCAAATATCTGATCCATTAACTGATCTTCTTCAATCATGTGTAAAACTTGTCTAGTCAAATTAATGTCATAAAACTCTGGCATTTGCAATAAATTTGAATAGCCGGCGTGATACATTTTGCCTTCACTATTCATGGCGATTCCTAAAGCATGAGATTTATCTGCCAAAACTTTGGAGGTTTCATAAAGTAGATCCTCCATTTGATTGCGATAACGCCAAATTTTTTCTTTAACTCCTACTTCATCAGCGACAGACAATTCTTTTTCTTTGACTAGTTCATTAATGTAAAGACGCATGGCTAAAGCCGTTGGCACACGACCTGCGCTAATGTGAGATTTGATCAAATAACCTTGCTTGGTAAGATAGACCATTTCGTTGCGAATAGTAGCTGGAGAAACACCAATATTGAATTTTTTATCGATTTTCTCTGATCCAACAGGCATACCAGTCTCGATGAATTCCTCGATGATAGCGCGCAATATTTGAATCTGACGGGCAACAAGATCGATCATATATTAGCAATCATAGCTAGAGTTTGCTAAGCTGTCAATTGGAAAATGAGAATTAGAAAAATTAAGCCTTCTTTTTCTTATTGGCGATTTGCAATTCCCAGAAGAGTTGCTTTAAAGAAGATTCAATCATCAAAAGTTCTTGTTTGTCTTTAGAAATTCTGTAGGCTTCTTTAGCCTTAGCGATGGCTGCTTTAATCTTTTCATCATTTAATTCACGAGCACTAAAAGCTGAATCAACTACCACTAAAACATGATTGTCAGGTTTTTTATTTACAAAACCTTGAGTAACCAGCATTTCATGTTTTTCACCATCCACTTTATAAGTAAGTTCGCCGAAGTTAAGCTTACTAATTAGTGGTTGATGATCTTTGAGAATAGTAATTAAACCATCAGCAGTTGGCAATGTTACAGAATCAACTTCTTGATCTAGAAGTTTTTCCTCTTGAGACACAATAATTAGTTTTAATTTATTATTCATTTTCTTTTAATGTTTTAGCTTTGGCGATTACGTCTTCAATTGTACCAACCATGTAGAAAGCTTGTTCTGGCAAATGATCATGACGACCTTCTAAAATTTCTTTAAAGCCACGAATACTTTCAGCAACTGGCACATAAGTACCTTTAATATTGGTGAATTGCTCTGCAACGAAGAATGGTTGAGAGAGGAATTTTTGAATTCTTCTGGCTCTAGCCACGACACTTTTATCTTCATCACCAAGTTCATCAATACCTAAGATAGCGATAATATCTTGCAATTCTTTATAGCGCTGTAAGATTTTTTGGACATCACGGGCAACTTTGTAATGCTCTTCACCAACAATGCCTTTTTCCAAAATCTTGGAATCAGAACTCAGTGGATCCACAGCTGGATAAATAGCTTGCTCAGAAAGACGACGATCTAGGGAGATGGTTGAATCAAGATGAGCAAAAGTGGTAGCTGGAGCTGGATCGGTGTAGTCATCAGCTGGCACATAAACGGCCTGCATAGAGGTAATAGAGCCATTCTTAGTAGAAGTGATTCTCTCCTGAAGTGCAGCCATATCAGTGGCCAGAGTTGGTTGATAACCGACAGCTGAAGGAATACGACCTAGTAAAGCTGAAACCTCACTACCTGCTTGTGAAAATCTAAAAATATTATCAATAAAAAGCAAAACGTCTTCATGCTTCTCATCACGGAAATATTCAGCCATGGTTAAAGCAGTCAAAGCAACACGAGCACGATTTCCTGGTGGCTCATTCATTTGACCAAAACACATCACAGTACTAGCTAAAACTCCAGAATCTTTCATTTCATGATAAAGATCATTACCCTCACGAGAACGTTCACCTACACCAGCAAAAACAGAGTGACCCTTGTGCTCTTGAGCAATGTTACGAATTAATTCTTGAATGACAACAGTTTTACCAACACCTGCTCCACCAAAAATACCGATCTTGCCACCTCTTTTGAAAGGACAAATGAGATCAATAACTTTGATACCAGTTTCCAAAACTGAAGGAGTAGTTTCCAAGTCAACTAATGGAGGAGCTGATCTGTGAATAGGAGCAGTTTTTTTAGTTTTAACTGGACCTTTGTTATCGATTGGCTCACCAACCACGTTGAACATTCTACCCAGAGTCTCTTCACCAATTGGTACAGAAATAGGAGCCCCACTATCAATAATTTCAAGGCCTCTAGATAAGCCATCGGTTGGACCAAGAGCTAAACAACGAACAGTTTTGAGATCGATTTGTTGCTCAACTTCAAGAGTTAGGTTGCTTGCTTCATATCTTAAAGAGTTGTAAATAGCTGGCAAATTTTCGTCAAATTGAACGTCAACGATTGGACCGATGATGCTGACAATTTTGCCAACTGATTTTTTAGTTTCTTGCATAAAATTTAATTCCTTAACGCATCTTGGCGCTGCTAATATCTAACAATTCATTCGTAATCATAGTCTGACGAGATTTATTAAAATCTAACTTCAGAACTTCAACTAAATCTTTGGCATTGTCGCTAGCACTCTTCATGGCAATCATGCGAGCACTATGTTCACTAGCCAAAGCTTCCAAAACTAAATGATAAAAACTTAATTCCAAATAATAATTAAGCAAAAAGTCTAAAAGGGCATTTGGGCTTGGCTCTAATAGATAATTTGCTCTAGCTTTATTATCTGTTTTTTTCTCATTAAGTTTAATGGTTTTGTTTTGAAACTCAGCTTCTAATTGTTGAATATGCAAATCTTCTAAAGGTAAAAGTCTAAAAATTAAACTGCGCTGTTTAAGCACGTTAACAAAATCAGTGAACAGAACATCAACACGATTGATTTCTCCAGATAAATATCTACTTTTAAGCAAATCAATTAAAGGCAAAACATCACCCAATTTAGTTTTTTCTGGCCAATCAGTGAAACCAGCAATTAAATTGAAGCCACGATTGCGCAAAAAAGTCACTGCTTTTTGACCAACTGCAATGTACTGAGCACTTGGTCTAGCTTTGGACCAATTAAGTAATTTTTTGAAAAGATTAGTGTTTAATGAGCCACATAAACCCTTATTAGTGGAAATTACAATCATTAAATCAACACCAGATCTATCTCTATTAAGAAATGGGTGTAGGTTTGGATCGACAAAATTAGCAACAGTTTCCAAAGAATCTAACAATGACTGGATGTATGGCAAAGAACTAGTTGCTACTTTTTGGGAATACTTAGTCTTACTGGCAGAAACCAATTGCATCGCGTTAGTAATTTTGGCGATGTTCTGCACAGAATTGACGCGGCGTTTGATGATTCTTGCGTTGGCCATAAAACTTACGCCTCTTTCTTATAAAAACGAGGATGAGTTTTTTCAAATTCTTTGATAAGTTTTCTCAAAACTTCATCTTGAGGACCTTCTATTTTTGCACCGGTTAGCAAAGTTTTAATTAAGTCAGCATAATTATTTCTAGCGAAAGACAGATATTCTGTTTCCCACTGTGATAAATCAGCTATCTCAATTACATCAAGAAAACCATTGACTGCAGCGTGAATCATTAAAACTTGTTCTGCCACAGACATTTGTTGATCCCAAGGTTGTTTGAGAATCTCACTAACTCTTTTACCTCTGTCTAATTGCTTTTTGGTGACAGCATCAAGATCAGAACTAAATTGAGCAAAAGCTTCCAATTCTCTAAATTGAGCCAAATCTAATTTTAAACTACCTGCAACTTGCTTCATAGCTTTAAGTTGAGCAGCTGAACCAACACGAGAGACTGATAAACCAATATTAATGGCTGGTCTCATACCTGAGTTGAACAAGTCAGTTTCCAAATAGAT
>CAJBWJ010000045.1 GCA_903959355.1 uncultured bacterium | reverse complement strand
CTTTTGAAATCACCTCTATTTTGCAAAAAATAACATAAAAACAACAAGCAAACTATGGCAAAATAAACTACAAAAATAGTCTGGACATAAGCCATCGAGCTAGCTAAAACAGACAAAATAAAGAAAATCAATAAATTTTTCTTAAAAAATGTCTTTTCGGATAATAGCTTCAATAAATATAGTAGTAAAATCGGCAAAAAGGCATAAAAGGAAGCAAATGGTTCGAAGGTGACATAAAAATTTTGAACTGTACCAAAATTCAACAAATAAAAACTAGCTCCCAGAAAAGCCAGTAAATTTTGATTGTTTTGTTTTCGTAAAAAGAATCTAAATAAATAAAAGCTTCCCACAACTCCAGTTAAAATCATCAAAAAATGCCAGACATATCTAAATAAATTGGCAGGTAAAAGCAGCATCAAAGGTAAAAAAACTAATTGACGAAACAAATCAGCGCTATGAGCCATACCGGCCAATAAACCTAAGCCCTGATATTCCTGCCAAGCAGATTGCCAAGCTCGCTCTAAATTCATCAAAGGATTGAATTCAGGATGCAAATTATCCCAACCACTTAAATAAGTACCAGGAGAAAAGTTAGTTAGAAATAAAACAAATACCAATAAGAACAAAAACAGAGGAGCCCAAAATTTAAGCAGCAATTTCTTCATTACTTAAATTATAGCAAGATTGAGCGCGCTTAGTACAAGAGCGTGGAAAATACAGCGGTGGAAAGTCGCGAAAAACGCAAATCTTTTCATCTCTATACATCCTAAGAACCTTAGAAAAGTTATTGGCTTTATTCAATAATCGATTATCCTTTTCCAAGGAAATTAATAACTTTCTAAAAGATTGGTAATTCTCTTCAAAAATCAATTCGTTCTCATAAATCTTAGCTTTAGCTAAAGCATTTTGAACATCTTCTGCTGCAAAATATGGTTCAAGAGATCTAGAAAAGAAACAGGCTTTGCCAAAACTTAGAACCGTTGCCCAAGAGGCAGAAGCACCCAATATACCTCGATAAGGCAATAGGACAATGTCGGTGAGAGCCATATATGACTTCAATTCTTTGGCGGGAATAAAACCTGTCAAAGTAATATCTTCATGTTTGCTGGCTAATTTCTCCAAACCTTTGTAAAAATCCTGGTAATGTTTTTGGCCTTTTTGTGAAGGAGCCATACCACCAGCTAATAATAATTTAAATTTACTATTTGGAAATTCTTTTTTGAAACGTAAGAAATTTTTAAGTAAAAAATCAACTCCCTTGTATCTACTCATAAAACCAAAAACAGATAAGACAGTCTCATCTTTTCTTAAAGCAAATCTGCGACGCGCAATAACTCTTTCTTGATAGCTAATGTTTTTATTCTTGAGCCAAATTGAAGTGACTTGCACTTTATTTTTTTGCCACAAATATGAATTGAGACGCTCGGCAATACTTCCATCTAAAGTAATAAATTGCTCTACACCAAAAGATAGAAAACGATAATACCAAGGTACAATTTTGGAAAGTAAGTTAAATTTTAAATTAGTTTCTTTTTTTCCAAAATGATTAGTTAAAAAAGCAAAATCATGAACAACATTGTGAGCGATAAAACTCACAATTTTGCCTTGCATACGAAGTAAATATAAAAATGGCAAAAGTAAAGACATTTGCACCAAATTGCCAGAATTATAAAACTCAGAATGTAATTGAATATTTTTAACTTGATCAAAATCTCCAACAGCTTTAAACAATTGTTTAAAAACTTTGATTTGATCATTTATAAATACAGGTAAGATTAAAATAGAACCATTAGCTTTCAATTCAGTTTGGCGATTATATTTTTCTTCAACTAAAACAACAAATTTTTGTTTGGTTTTTCTAGCAATTGTCTCCAAAGTGTCCTTGGTATAAACCGCCACACCATGAAAAGATTCCCCAATATTTTTATAAGGGTATTTAGAAATGACCAAGATAGTATCTTCTTTATTGAAATCTTTTATCAAGACTTCAAGCTCTTTTTTTTGCATATTTTTATTTAAAAAACAACCCAAAACCTTCGAAAATCATAGATTGAAAAAATCAATCAAAAGCTTTGGGTTGTTCAGCCCGGCACCACTTATGAGGCACCGGACTGAACGTCAATTGGAGGATGGGAGAGAGCCCGAAAGTCGCAGGTATTACTTGCGGCAATCGCCATCGGCGCAGATGCAGGGTTTGTTCAAAAAACCCTCGTCCCACTTTTCCGTTTCACTGCCCACCACAGGGTGAGACAGCCACAGAGTCAAAATAGAATCTGCGGGCACCATAGAATCGGTTCCGAAACGGACAAGTGCTCCCGGACAAACCGGCTTCGCGCTCACTTCACCGTTGATAACGATGTATTGAACACATTCGAATTCGAGAACATCACCTTCCGGCAATGTTTTGAGCGCGAATGCGCTCTTCAGGGCAATCTGTGCACCCTGAACAAATTCGCCCTTCTCTCCACCAGTCACCCAGCCAATGACGCGCCCAAAGGCACGCACATCAGTAGCCGTCCGCAATTGCGGGCCAGCAGGGGTCGGCGTAAAGGTGGGAGTCGGGGTGTTGGTCGGCGCCGAAGTTGCGGTAGCCGTCAACGTAGCCGTAGGAACGGTAGTTGTGGGAGCGGTAGCCCCACAAGCGCTGAGCACGAGGCCCAGCAGAACGAGCAAACTTACAAGAGCAAACATTTTACGCATGATTTTGTCTCCTTGCGTTGAAAATTACCATTGAACACCAATGGCAGCGACTTGTCTCTCTTCTGCCTTACGGCAAGAGGACCAGCTTTCCTAGAAACCATCTATTAAAATAAATAAAAATGATTTCCACAAAAGCTGGACCAAAAGCCAAAGGCATTTTCTCCTCCAATTGTTAAAGTGCGTCCCTAAATTGAGATTTTCGAATCATCTTCGTAAGCGGCTTTCGCTTACAGATAACATCTCTATAGAGATACCCTTTCTACTCTTTCGAGCAGAGAGGAGGTCTCTGGCAACTTATCGCTTATTCGGAATGGTGAATAAACAAATCGTCAGAAACCTTTTCTCTGCCAAAAACTATTTAGCTGTTAAGACAGTTTTGCAATTGTCTGGTAGGTAGGGATAAAATTTTATATATTCAGTCAAGCCATTCCCTACTTAACTAAAACAAAGTATATCACTATAAGTCACATTTGTCAATGTTATAGGATGCAATACATTGAACTAAATAAACCAAAAACCCCGTCTTATAAGGACGGGGTTTAAATTTCAAATCAATTTAAAAAAGATTATTTTTTAGAAATAGACTTAGCTTTTTTCCAAGCAATAGAACCAAGGCCAGCAAAAGCTAAAGCTTCGACAACCAAGATATTACTTAAATCAAAACCAGTGGCTGGAGTAGTTCCAGTAACGATTTTGCCATTATTAGCTTTAACACAAAAGGTAGCAAAATCACTATCACTAGTAGCGTCATCATGAGAATAAGCACTAGCAGAGTTGGTGACACAAGTAGTACCAACTGGTAATTCACCTTCTTTTTTGAAGCGAGCTACAAAATAGACAGTGGCTTCTTCACCAGGATTCAAACCACCAAAATCAAATTTAACTTTATAGTGAGTTACTTCAGCGCGATAGTCGCCTTTTTCACTGCTAACATAGACCATGTAGTCATCAAGGCGGTCAAAGTCATCATTAATACGAGCACTATCAACTTTAATATTAGAAATGTTTTTGATATGCAAGCTAAATTTAACTTCTTCCGAAGGAGCAAAGGTATAATCTTTGCTGTCAATGTTATCCCAGTATTCGTTAGCTTTGGGATTGAAAACTTTTTTATCGATACTTAAATCTCCAGTTTCGCAAACTTCGCCGCCACCATAAACAGTGCGGCATTCTTTGGCATCAGCCACATTAGCGAAAAACAGGAAGAATCCAGTTGCTATTAATAGATAAGAAACAAATTTTTTTATATTAGTTTTTTTCATATTAGTTTTCATGGTTGGCTATTATATGCTTATAACTGCATATTGTCAATGTTATGGGATTAGATTAATGGTTATGAGGAAATTGGCACAGCAGTGACAAACAATCTTTGCCATGAAGTGCCTGGAGGCCAACAAGTTTGCAAGAGCAAAATCTTCTGGTCCTTTAGATTGTTTACAAAATCAACCTCACTACTCTTCACGATGTTTTGGGCACTGACACTATAAGCAAATTTTTCTTCACCTAGATGGAGAATGATTTGATCACCAGCTTCAAGATCTTTGATTTGATAGAAAACAGCATTAAAAGCTTCAACGTTCCAAGTCCCATCAGTAGAGTGACCAAAAATATAAATCATTTTATCTTGGTCGGGAAAAGATGAACCAAGAGCATGAGCCACTCCATCCTTTAAGGCTAACTTATACTCTTTAGCATCATTAGGATTAACATTGGCATGAATTTTTTCGTAAATGCCAAGCTTAGGAATTTCAATAAAAAATGGCAAGTTGGCATAATCTTTGGCTGGAGCTATAGAAGGAACAGCACTTTGGCCGGCTTCTTTGTCAGCTAAAACATTTTCTTTGGCAAAAATTGGCTCAGAATTATTTAATTGAGCTTTGGTCCAATCAAAAAAAGCAAAACTATTCTTTTCGGCTTCAGTTGGGAAAACTTTGATAAATTCAGGAATACTATAAATGACTTTTTTAATAGAATCTGGCTTAATTGAAAAATTTTTCAATTCTTCATAAGCAGTGAATGGATTGCTTAAGATAACAAAAAGCATACTTAAGACAAAAGAAAAAAAAGCCAACTTTTCCAGGCGTTTAGCTTGATGAATTAAAAATTTGACAGGAGCTTTCTTGTAAAGCTTAATCCCCGCTTTTTTCTTAAACATAAAATGTTATAGGACATTATATCTTGAAAAGTGGGAAATAACAATGTTTTTTGCTTTTACAAGTAAAAGAAAGCCATAACCAAATAACAAATCACCCATTAAAGTTCGGGTGTAAAAAGGCAAAGCTAGTGCGTAGCAAGTCAGAAAACCTTGCCAGCTATGCTCATACCAAGCAAAGAAAACTCCAAAATTGGATAAAAGGAAAAAAGTGAAAGAGGCCAAAGGTAAAAACAATAATTGGCGTTTGGTGGATTTCTTAGCTAACAAAGCAAAAAGTGGATAAGCAACAAAACCAAGATATGTCCACAAAAAACCTTGATAGAAGCCGCCTTTCAAAAAATCAAATGCCAAGATAGATAAAAAATAGAAAAAAACATTACCACCAAAAAAACCATAAGCCCCAAGCGGAGAAATATTGGCTGGCAAAAAGCTAAACCTAGATAAATAGGTTAAAAGCGCAGCTAGAAAGCTAGAGCTTGATTTCTTCATATTTGAGTTCTATTTTCTCACCTTTTTCTAACTTAATATCAGCAATACCTGTTTTAGCATACTCACCATCTTGATAAATAGCCCAATAATGTTTGCTGTCCGCCATTAATCCAGCAACCCCTTCGACCATTGTTCCAAAATCGTATTTTTTGAGATCTAATTTGGCCTGACTTTGTGCAAGTTCTAGAGCATTTTGACCTGAAACAGTAGCGGTAAACTCATAAGCTTCTTTTTGGCTATCTTTTCCTACTCTAAATTCTAAATTGGCAGAAGGAGCTAAAGTTGGAATTTGCTTAGCTGCTTGCTGAGTTTCATAGCTCAATAGAACCTCTTGAATTTTTTTTTGACGATAAATTAACGAACCGACAACAATTAAAAAGAGAATAAAACTGATATATTTATTTATTTTTTTTGACATTACTCGTGTTATTCTAGTATAGAAGGTCTTAATGAGCAAACGCTTATAATACACATATGCAAAATATCTTTGGACTTAAAATTGTTTCTAAATTGAATCAAAAAAAATACCGCAATGAATACGGTTGTTTTATTGTGGAAGGTAAAAAAGGCGTCATGGACGCTTTAAAATCAGAAAAAGAAGTCATCCAATTGGTCATGACTAGAAAGTTTGCTGATCAAGAAGAAAATTTTTGGGAAGGCAAAGAAGTTCTTTTTGTCGATGACAGAGATTTTGCCAGACTTGCTGAAACAATTACTCCTTCCGGCATTGCCGCAGTGGTAAAGTTACCAAATAATAATTTATCTACAATTGAAAAAGGCAAAATTATTGCCGTTCTCGAAGACATTCGTGATCCAGGTAATCTTGGCACGATGATCAGAACCGCTGATTGGTTTGGCTTGGGAGGCATCTTACTAATCAATGGCGCAGATCCTTTTCAGCCAAAAGTAGTGCGTTCTAGTATGGGATCTATCTTTCATTTACCTATAGTTGTTAGCCAAAACCCAGTAGAAGATTTATCTGCACTTAAAAATAAAGGCTTTGAAATTGTTGTGACTAGACCAGAACTAGCTGGATTCAAACAAGAAAAAACTAATTTTGAAGGAAAAATCGCCATTGTTTTTGGCAATGAATCTGCTGGCACTTCTAGAGAAATAGACGAGTTAGCCGACAAATCTCTTAGTATTTCTAAATATGGTCAAGCCGAATCACTTAATGTGGCGGTGAGTTTTGGAATACTTATTAATTCTTTAGTTTAAATTTAAAATTATTTTTTACGAAAAATATAAACGCCAACAAGAATTAAAGATAAAGGTAAGGCATAAAATAGAGTTTTTAAAGCAGTTTGCTCAGTAAATGGCTGAATAGCTTTTTCCAAAATCAATTTGATTAAAATGCTTGGATTTTTTAAATAATATTGTTTTGATTGAAAATATACACTTCTTAAAGCACTTTTTTCATTTACAAGCGCTAAGTTTTTATCAGCAAGTGGACTGGTAATGCTTAATTCAAGTTGATATGTTTTATTCTCTGAATCTGATTGAATTGGCAATCCAATGGTAAAAAAACGAGCGCTGTAAATTTGGTACATTGGGAAATCAATTTGATTAATTATTTGATCTCCTGATCTCAAAATAGCTCTCAAATTTGCTAGCGTTTCGCCACCAACTTGATCTAAACCTAATTTTGCCGATTCAGCTTTAGACAAAGGTTTTATATTAACCATTAGCATTCCTAAATTATTCTGCGTAACAGTGAATGGCAAAATAAGAGAATCTTGATTTGTAATTGGACTAATCAAAGGCAATTCTGAAACAATATGATTCTCTATTCTAGCCAAAATAGAAACTGGCACTCGATAAGATATCCACACTAATGATAAATACCCAATAATTAATATGAATATAGTAATTTTTTCTATGCTTTTTGGCGGTTGCATCTTTAATTTCGGAGTTGCTTTGATTTTGTCAAAAAGATAAGGTCGCTCTAAATATATATGTACTATTGTAGCTAAAAGACCAACAACAATGATTGAAATAATTAAAGTCAGAAGCGTTTGCGAGATTGTTTGTGGTGGGCCATTCTTCACAAATATCTCCAAGGCCAAAGTATGAGTTAAATATATTGCATAGCTAACCGTACCAAGCAATATTAACCATTTTGATTGTAAACAACTAGCCCAAGCATTTCTAACAGTTAAAGTGAGGAAAAGCATTATTGTCAGTGGTATTGACCATAATATGGTATCAACACCTGCTGGAAGCACAATTAATTTCCATAAAAGAGGCGCAGTTAATACGGCTGATAGAGAAAATAAGCTCCAAATTAATCCAGGTGTTTGATTAATTTTTTCAGCTAATTTCTGGCCAACTGCTGAATGCTCAAATCTACTAACTGACATTCCTAAGACAAAAAAGATGGCTAAATGCAATTGCAATAAATGTAATCCTAATATATTTACACTTATTAAATTCAGACCATAGAAAAACAAAGCAGCACTAATTAAAGCCAATATATTAAGAAGCCAAGATTTCTTAGAGACAATTAAATTAAATAAAGGCAAAAATAATCTTGGATATAACAAGTAAAAAAGCACTTCGGTGCAAACACTCCAATAAACTCCATCTAACTGGCCGATGTAATTACCAAATGGCAAACTCATGGTGGCATTTACCAGCCAAGTAATGAAAACTCGTGTCCATTCTGGCCAAAGTTGCATAAAAACTGCAGGAGGAATAAGCTTTTGAAAAACTACATAGCCTATTGCTATAGCTAACTGAGCAAATATAAAAAATTTAAATAATGCTTGACCAATTTCCAAACGCTTTGATGATTTTCTAACTTTTTCCCATATGTATCCGCCAAGTCTAATCACCGAGAAAGCAATCATTAAAATTAGCCACCAAGGAATATCTTTCCACAAAAATCTTACTACTGCTAATGCCACTGTCATTGTTAAAAAAGCTGGAAAAATTCTAGTGTATCTCTTTTGCCAGAAAGCCATTGCTGAAGGAACAATGGGATACAAACTCATCATTAAATAGCCACTAAGTAAAAAAAGAATCGATACTCCTATGCCACCGTTACTAGTTAGCACTGAAAGAAAAGTTTTGATTATCGGGGAATTTATTTCAAATAAGGGACCAAGCCTGGCGTGAGTGAAAAAAACTAAAAGAATTGCCAAACCACGCAAACCATCGAGCTGAGTTAGTCTTTTATTTTTATCTATATTTAGATCAGTCATGATTAGCAATAATTATCGTAACATAGTCAAGTCGTCAGGACTAGACAAATTTTTTCTTAAATAAAAAACCCGGGAGTAATTAAACTTCCGGGTTTATTTATATTTCTAAACTAGAATTAACGAGAAACTGAAATTACCTCGCCATTCTCAGATGCACAAGCAGTGATAGTAACAATGTTGTTAGCATCAACTTCAACTTTGTAAGCTGTAGATGTTGCTGAACCAACTTTGTTATCAAAAGGCATGGCTTTGAGATACTTAGCTAATGGTGTAGCCAAGTTTACACAAGCAGCAGCTGCGCCGCTACACAATGTAGCACCGCCAGTTGCACAAGATCCTAACTGAGTAGCAACTAAACCAGTCGATAAACCTGCTGGGAAAGCTCCCTTGTTATCAACAATGTATTCGTGCACTGCAGTGATCATTTCGTTCACATCTGACCAGCGACGAGAGTTGCGAGCATCTGCAAATCTTTTTACTGGATCAAGAGCGACAAATACTGTCACGGCCAACAGAGCAATAATGGAGATTACCACTAATAGCTCAATCAAAGTAAAACCTTTTTGTTTTTGGGTCATTTGACCTCCTTTCATGTTCTATTATGAACCAATAATAATTAAGATATCAACTACATCATTTTCAGTCATATCAATCTGATAGACCGTTTCTTTTTTTTGTAAAATATTACTTATGGTATCTTTTATGTTAGTGGGTAATTCAAATTTACTATGAACAGTTGTTTCTTTGACAATTTTTTTCTCTGCTGCATTGGTTGCGGCAAGAATTTCTACATTAGCAAATCCGGCACCACTAAAAAGCGTCGCCATTTCACTAGCAGAACTTGCGATTCCAGAATTATTTTTTAGACGTAAGTTAAAATCTTGTGGCTCTGGAGTTTGAGTTGGTTCTGGAGTTGGAGTGATTTGTAAAGCTTGTTCCTGTAAAATTTGTTGGACTATGGCTTCTTCTCTTAATTTTTGAGTTCTTTGATTTAAAAACCAAGCTCCAGTCATAAAAACTGAAGCAATTAATAATAGAACAATTGATAAAATAATTGTCTTATTATTTCTAGGTTTTTTAACAGTAATATTCAAGACATTTTCATCTTTACCGCTGTCTTTTTTTTCAGCTAAAACTGCTTTAAACAATCCATGAGGATCAGTCAATTCAAGCTTATTTGTTTCTGCGACATATTTAGCTGTCGTAATTTTGTCAAAGACCATACCTATTTTTTCAGCTGCTTCAATCCATTTCCAAACTTTAGTAGTGACAACTTCTATTAAATAAGTATTTTTTTCTAGTTTTTTCCAATCCCACTGACGAGATGCTAATATTTCCGGAAATAATTGTGGTAATTTTTCAGCTATCATGTCTCTACTCAGCACTTGATCGTCTTCAATTTTTTTGAAATAAGAAACCTCAGGAGAAAGCAAAAGAATCCAATGCGAATTAATTGCTTTAATTTCTTTAAGAACGTTGGTGATATTCTTGTCATTCCAAAGCCATTGTTTAGTGGACCACTTATCTTTCTCAAGATAAACAGCCACCAAAACATCTTTGGCTACATACAAGACAGTCTTACTCATATTTTTTACTCTATCAGTATGGCATTTTTGCTAAATTTTGTCTATTTAATTTTGTTCAAGCCAAGAGGTTACCGACACAGTTGTTGTTCTTGATACTGAAGTAGTAATTTTTTTGCTCCTATTGTCTTTGGTGGCAGTTACACTAACGGTGTAGTTGCTACCTGCTTGAGCATCAGTTGTCACAGTGCAATTTCCTAAGGGGGTATTAACAGTCGATGGAACACTAGAAGTAGTATTAATTTTAAGAAGAACTTCTTCCATGCAAGATTCTGCCAAAGCTCTTGCACCATCAGCCTGAGCTCCTCCCAAAGCCATTTGCGCATTGCCGATCGCTGAAAAAGTAGCTATAAGTCCAACAGAAACAACCACTGCTGTAAGTACTATCATGCTAGTAATTGCTATATAACCGTTAGCTTTAGTTTGTGCGTATTTCACTTGAACCTTCCAGGCTTGTATCAAAAATCCATTCTTGTCTATTGTTTATATTTTTACCAGAAATACTGATGCTGTAATCTATATTTTCACTTAGACCACTAGTTAAATTTACAAAACCAAGTGAATTAACTGTAATATCTGGTCCGGTCAAATCATAATTATTGGTTGTGGCGCTGCAGGCGCCGCCACCACCCCAACCGATTCTTGCTCTACCAGCACTCAAATAAATTCTAGTAGGATTACGAGCTGCATCAACCATGACTAAACACAAATCATTTGCTGCCAAAGACGTAATCGCACTCGCTCCTCTAATTTCTCTGCCAATTCTTTCACTTAGAAATCTAGCACTATACATGACTTCTTCCTGCACTTTAACTTTAACTCTAGAAGAAGTAACGTTAGTAACGAATAGAACGGAAACAGTAGCTAAAACTGACACCAGAGCTATATAAATAAGCAATTCAATAAAAGTAAAACCATTTTTTTTCATTAATTTCTCCAATAATTATAAGTAAATGGCTTAGCAATATTAGCTGGCAGAGCAATATCGTGAGCCACACCGCCATCAGCATTAGTCCAAGTAAAAGCTGGCACAGAAGTCATGACGACGCGCTTGGTAAAAAGATCATTAGCTCCATCTGCAACTACCAACATCAAACGATCTAAATTTTTAGGGTCTTGAACTAAGTCCATTGAACCAACTGTTGTGCTCATCACTGGCGCTGTCACCCAATCAGTCTGAACAGTAAAAGTCCCCGCATTAGCTATGTACCAGTTCACAGCACCAGAACCACTATCGTTATAAACCACTATGCTTCGTTTGGTCGCTCCAGAGTTTAGCCAGCCAACAGCTATTCTCTTGGTACCAGCAGCAGGAGCTGCACAAGAAGTGTCTCTATTGGCACCATTGGTCCAGGCAGTTCCACTCCAATAGCCTGACTGCATGTCGGAGCCAGCATTGCCAATAGAAGCAAAAACCATCGCATCAGTGCTTGGATCAGCCGCTAAATCTAAATTTGTCGCATCATCGGCAAAAGTTGGTGGAGTAGTTACTGCACCCCAAGTACAAGTACTCGTACCACCAGTACAAACTCTATATCTCACACCATTAACTGCATTACTTCCAGCTGAATTAGCCCAAACTAGCATAATGTCGCCAGAAATTGACTCATACTCTATGTCAAAATCCTCTACATCTTGAGCAGTAGTGACGATCTCCAAACTTGCTTCAGTCACAGCAGCTGGCTCATTAACCCAGGCAGTACCAGACCAAACCATGGCAGATAAATCTGCATTGGCATCAGCCCAGATCATGGCCAACAAATTAGAGCCAGCTCTAACATCATCAGAAATCTTTACCCAATGGATGGTACCAGTTGTACGCACAGGATCTAGATTAGTTACTCCACTCCAATTGGCACTGCCGCAATCAGAAGCTCCAGGTTTGGTAATATAAGCCAACTCATTCGTAGTAGCAGTATTAGTGGAATAAGCCACCATCACGTCGCCAGTTGTTTTTTCATAAGCCACATCAAATCTACGCGTAGTTCCAGTGCCACCAACAGTTACACTGAAATCTTGACTCCAAGTTGAACCGTTGAAACACATCACTCTAAGCACTCCAGTGTTATTGGTGTAGACAGCTGTCATTTCATTTTTAGTTGGAGAAACAGCACTAGCCCAATTTCTTGCTACTGCTCCACTAGGCATATCTGTAACAGCAGCAAAAGTATTACTGATATTAGAATAGCTTTTCCACTTAGGCAGAATCGAAGCATTAGAATAAGTTAATAAACCGTCTCCAGCATTGGCAATGGTTTTGGAAAAATTAGTTAAGTATTCAACCGTAATAACACTATTATTTCGATTTGCTCCAAAGTTCCAAGCAGCAGTGCTAGTAACTTTTTTTAGATTTGGATCTGGAGTACCCACGTCTACAATATTTCCACTTCCATCACGATTACCTGTTTCAATTTTGACAGTTCTAGTGATCTTGCCACTAGTATCGCTAGCACCAGAAAAAGCCCATGAGCCGCCGCCAGCGCTCAAGCCATAAGTTCCATCAGTTAAACTGCTCCAACTATTCTTACGAATTGAGCGGACTGCTTCTAAACCCTGATTAGCATAATTAGCAGCTTGAGTTTGTTCTTCACCTAAGCGATTGATACTAAAACTATGCAAGATGGTAATGACTCCAGTTGAAGCAATTAAAGCAAAAATACCAATTGCTAAAATAATTTCGATTAAACCGAAACCATTTTTGACTTTTACCATATGCCTCCTGCTAAATTTGCCGTAATCGTATTGCTGCCAGCTAAATTAGAAACTGTGATTGATAGGGCGCCACTTGGCTCACCTCTAAGTCTAGAAAAAGTCGTGTCTGATAATCCAGAAATAGTCATTGTGCTTACTACACCCCAATCTTCTTTTTGAGTGGGACTAGCACAACTTCCCAAATAAACTCTCACATTGCTGCCATTTAAACAAATTCCCCAACTATTATTTCCTTTGCCTTCAAGAGAATTTGACTGAGCTTTATGAAGAGCAGAAACAACAGCACTAGTAGTTGTTTCTAGATTGACGCGTTGATAAAGCTGTCCAGCAAAAGGAGCAGTCATCACCGCGATCGTAGCAATTAGGGCCACTACTAATAATAATTCTATTAGTGTAAAACCATTTGATAATTTCAATTGATTATCAAATCGCCATTTTAGTAAATACATAAAAGATTAAAACCATTGCGAAAAGCAAAATTAATATATCCCATGGTTTTGGAACCACTTTGCAACATAGACAATCACATTTGCATTCTTTGACTTTGATTTTGACTTTATTTTTTTTCATATTTTAGCCTCCTATACTTCCTGTTATTTGATAAATAGGACTAATCACTGCCAAAGCTAGAAATGCCACCATTAAACCAACAACTATCAGTAAGATTGGCTCGAGCACCGTTGTTAAATTCTTACTAGCAGCATCTAATTCTTCTTCATAGTAATCTGCCACATACATTGCCATTTCATCAACTTTACCAGTACGCTCACCTATGGAAATCATTTTTTGAGCTAAATATGGCACTGAAGTAATCTTAATTTTTTGCATACCTTCACTAATCATCGAACCTTTTTGTATTTCCTCACCAACTTTTTCTAGATCTTGTCTTAAATATTCATTATCGGTAGCTTGACTAACAATCTTCCATGATTCGGTGATTGGCACACCACTTGAAAGTAAGATGCTTAAATTTCGTAAACTTTCGGTAATTTTACTATCTTGAATTAATCTGCCAACATAAGGCATTTTAAATAATACTTTGTGCCACCAAGGCTTAATCTTCTTAGTATTTAATAAAAGTCCCAGTAAAAAAACAGCTCCTATGAAGCCACCTACTATTAAAAAGCCATAATTCTTCATCAAATTGGCCAGCCATAGAAGAATTTTTGTCGACAAAGGCAAATTGGTGTCAAAAGCAACGAAAAAGTCAGTTAATTTTGGCAAAACAAATAAAGATAAAGCCATACCAATAGTAAACATCAATCCAATGACTATGGTTGGATACAAAGTGGCACCTTTGATTTTGCGTTTTAAACTATAAACCTTGGCAAGTTGTTGGGATAGAAAAGCAAGGGTTACATCTAGTTTGCCAGATTCCTCACCGATTCTAATTAAAGAAATATAAATTGCATCAAAACTTGGAGAGCTTTTATGAATTGATTCTGCTAGAGTTTCGCCTTGATCAACTTTTTTTAAAATTGCTAAAATAACTTTTTTAGAATTACCTTGAGCTGCTTTTTCAAGATTTGACAATGATTCAGTAATAGGTACTCCCGCTTTGACCATAACTGAAAGATGCTTGGTGAACATTAGAATTTCAACTTCACTGATCTTTAATTGCATTTTATTCCCGAGTAACTCTAAGTATTTCTTCCAAATTAGTGGCACCATTTTTAACTTTATCAATGCCATCTTCGAACATAGTTTGCATACCTTCAACAATTGCTATTTTTTCTATTTCGCTAGCATCTTTCTTCTCGACAATGGCTGTTCGCAGAGCTTCACTCATTTTGAGTACTTCAAAAATTCCTACACGACCTCTATAACCAGTGCCATTACAAACTTCACAACCTTTGGATTTATAGAGTCTTACTTTATCTTTACCGAAATGTTTAGCTATTAGCTCTTTATTCCATTTTTTTTGTAATTCACTTATTTCTACTTCCTCACTCATACGGCAATTATTGCAAAGCTTACGAACTAAACGCTGAGCCACAATGACATTGACCGTACTAGCAATCAAAAATGGTTCAACATTCATGTCTAAAAGTCTTGGAATAGTAGTAGCAGCATCATTAGTGTGAATTGTCGAAAGAACCAAATGTCCAGTCATGGCAGCATTAACAGCAATATCAGCTGCTTCATTATCACGAATTTCTCCAACTAGGATAATATTTGGATCCTGACGAACTATAGACCTTAGTCCTTCAGCGAATGTTAAGTTATTTGCTTCATTGACTTGAATTTGATTAACTCCAGAGATGACATATTCGACTGGGTCTTCAATGGTCATGATGTGGACACCTCTGACATTGAGTCTCTTCAAAAGAGCATATAAAGAAGTAGTTTTACCAGATCCAGTTGGACCAGTAGCTAAAATCATTCCGTGAGGACTTTTGATCGCTTCTTCAATCTTTTTTGCAACTGTTTGGTTAAGACCTAAATCGAGCAAAGAATATTGTCTAGACTGAGCCGAAAGCAAACGCAAAACAACATTTTCACCTTCGATAATGGGCACGATAGAAACTCTGACATCAACTCTTTCTATATCTGTTTCAAAGGTTAACTTGCCATCTTGAGCGCTGTGCTGCTCATCAGTTCTCATGTGCGCCATGACTTTTATTCTGGTAGAGATTTTTTCATGCAATTCTTTTGGAATAGTTAGAACATCAACCAATAAGCCATCAACTCTATATCTAATGTGAGTTGCTTCTTCTGTTGGCTCAATATGAATATCTGAGGCTCCTTGCTCATAGCCATAAACAAGAATTTTTTCAACAATTTTAATAATTGGCGGATCGTTTAAGCCATTTTTCGCCTCATCAAGAGTATTCTTCATCATGGTCTCAAACATTGTTTGAGGATCAGCATCATAAACACGAATTGATCTCCTAACATCTCGATCTGTAGCATAGACATATTTGACTTTTCCAAGAGCTACTTCTAATTCTTCAAGTAAATCCTTATCTTCTGGATTAGCTACTGCCACTACAAAAGCATCTTTTTCTTCTCCTATAAGCAAACATTTTCTAGATAGTGAATAAGCTTTTGGTATCTTCGTCACTAATTCACGCTTCAATTGAATTTCTGCCAAATTAACAAAAGATAATTGAAAATAGTCAGCTGTTAATCTGCCCAAATTATCATTGCTTACTAAATCACGATTTTCCAAAACATCGGCTAAATCTTGACCAGATGATTCAGCTTCATCTCTACAATCATCAAGCAACTTGGAATCCAAAACACCCATTGCAAGTAAATTGTCGTAGAGGGCAGTATTCTTATTCATATCATTCTACAAGTTTTAGAATGTCTGCAATAGACATGTCACTTTTGATTACATATCCACTTGCTCCTAATTTTATAGCGCGAGCTACATCTTCACTTTGTCCCAAATTTGAAGCTACAACAACTTTAATATCTTTAGTTGAAATATCGCTTTTTAGTTTTTCCAAAACTGCGAAACCATCCATTTTTGGCATCACCAAATCCAATAAAATTACATCTGGCTTAAAAGTCTTAATCACTTCAAGCGCCTCTTCACCATCCATAGAAATTTTGACGTCAAGATTGGCTTTTTCAAATTTAATACGATAAGCATTGGCTAAAAACTGATCATCTTCAACTACTAAAACTTTTTTCATAAATTTTCCTTTATAACTGTCTCCAGTATATCCACAATTTCTTCTAATCGGTAGTCTGCTTTTATAATATATTTTTTAATTCCAAGAGCCAACATGTTTTTTGTTTTCTCGTCACTTGCTGAATTAGACACAACTATAACTGGTATTTTAAGCCAATCTTCATGTGTTTTTAATTTTTGAATGAAATCTAAACCATCCATATCAGTTAGATAATAATCTAGCCATATCGCGTCTGGTAATTTTTCCAAATCTTCTAGATATTTAAAAGCTTGTTCGCCAGTTGCACAAGATATGACATTTATACTTACTTTTTTGAATTTAAGATTAATTGCTTGTAAAAGCAAAGCTTCATCTTCCACAACCATAACTGTATATTTTTTTTCCTCCATACGGATATTTCCTTTATTAAATAGTTATTCTATAGATACTTCACCTTTTTTTGCTTTAACTCCTTTAAGAGGTAAGGTGAACCAAAAACTAGTACCAGAATCTACTTTACTCTTAAACCAAATTTTTCCTTCGGATGACTCGACTATCGCTTTGACTAGATATAAACCAAGACCAGTACCATCAGTTTCTTGTTTTAAAGCGTTAGTAGCACGGAAAAACTTTTCAAATATTTTTCTTTGTTCTTGTTCTGGAATACCAGAACCATCATCTGAAACCTGGACTAAAACTTCTTCTTCTTTCTTGGAAATAAATATAATTATTTCGCCATTTTCTGGAGTGTATTTATTAGCATTAGTGAGTAAATTTAAAAATACTTGTCTGATTAATTTTTGATCCAAATTAATATCTGGTAAATTCTTATCTACACTTAAAATTAATTTTTGTTTTTTATTTTCAAATTTAATCTTTAGCTCATCAACCACTGATTGAGCTAAGGATAACAAATTGACAGATGCGGATTCAATTATGATGCGTCCAGATTCAATTCTAGAAATATTAAGCAATGCACTAACTAGAGCAATCATTCTTTCATTTGATTTATCAATATTTTCTATAGCATCTTGTTGCTCTTTATTAAGTTTGCCCATATCTCCTTCTAAAAGCATTTCTAGGAACCATTTAATTCCAGATAGAGGAGTACGTAACTGATGAGATGCTAAAGAAATAAAGTCAGTTTTCATACGATCAACTTCAATTTCCTTAGTAACATCTCTTTGAGTGGACACAAAAATATTAGATTCTCCATTATTATCAGGCAATGGATAAATTGTTATATTGGATATGAATTTTTCACCATTTTTTCTATGATTGGTAATCGTATCTACAAAAATTTTCTTTTCAATTTTTATTCTATGCCAAAGTTTGGCATACCACTCTTGAGTCATCAATCTTCCCCATAATAAGCCTGCTTTTTTACCTAAAAATTCATCAAGTGAAAAGCCAGTCATTTTTTCAACAGCAGGATTACCCCAAAGAATAATTCCTTCCTTGTCAGAAAATACCATCATTTCATTTGATTGATTGACGGCAGCTTCAAATTTTCTTAATTCATCGGCATGTTTTTTTGCGTTTTCTTTTTCCTCATTCACATCATCTAGAATATTCAAAATTGCTTTACTTTGGTCTGCAATTTCTTTATTTTTTATTAACAATTCGTCATTTTTTTTCTTTTTTTCACTAATGTCACGAATTACGCTAATAACGTGCCATTCCGAATTTAGCTTAACTGCAGAAATTGATATTTCAGCATCAAATTCTTTTTTATTCTTGTCATTAACTTTAAATTCAATAATTTCATTTTTATTTAGACTTTTTCCAACCTGAAATAAATCGAGCAGTTTTTTGACTTTTATATCATTTGATTCATCTTGAGGAACAATCATGTTGAGAAGCTCATTATCCAAAGCTTCTTTTTTTGTAAAAGCAAACATCTCTTCAGCAGCTTTATTCCAGAGTACAATTTTTCCCAACTTATTAGTAATCACAATGCTATCCAGCGAACCTTCTGTAATTATTTTAAAAAGAGCATCATTTTCTTTGAGAGTTATCTGATTTTTAAATTGTTTGATGAATAACAATAATAAGAAAAAAATAAAAACTGTAATAATTAATGACCAAAGCATTTTTTGGACGATAGCATAGTTATAATCCAACCTAGCTATATCCACACCAAGTATTCCAATAACTTCGCTAGTATTCCAGTCTGATATCGGAGTAAATACTGAGAAAAAACTACCCCACTCATCACTATAAGAATTGGCAACTTTAATTTCTTTTTTGTTATGAGACTCTAAGATTTCTTTTGGATAATTTATATATTCATCTCCTGGTTCAGAATGACCGAATTCTCCATCTGGAATAGAATCGACAGTAAACAAAATTTTGTCATCTTTGACGGTCATTAAATAAACCCATTTAATTTTTTTCTTCTCACCAATGTCCATCGTTCTAATTAATTGGTTTCTTAAATAGGTGTAATTTTCTAAATTTTTGTCACTTGGCTTACCTTGCATTTCAGCCACTCTGCCTGGATTGAGACCGGCGACAACATTCTGAGAAAACAATTGCCAATTTTGAATCTCACCATTTTGAATCCACTTAAAAACTTGATAATTAAAAAAAATAGCTAGAATAATAAAAAATAAAATTCCAGAAATTAGCAAAAATGGAGATTTAATTTTTTTCATTTTTAGCCTCATTTAATTGCTTCTTTAGTTCGGTCATTTTTAATTCACGACCAATCATAAAACCATTAAGCTTGGTTAGTTCGGCAGTTCTCACTCGTATTTGCTCTTCTATATTTTCTTTGGCTACCACTAGAGAATCTGCCATTTGATTAAATGCTCTACCAAATTCACCAAGCTCATCATTTGGCAAATTATCAATTCTCTCACTCAGATCACCTAAAGAGATTTGTGCTACTAATTGGCGCATTTTCTTGAGAGGTCTGAGCCAGAATCTAACTGACAATGTAATAATTATTGCTGATATCAGAGCTGCATAAATAACAATCAATCCAATTATCCAAGCAACTCTTTGCACTGGATTAGAAATTTGTTCCAAACCAATCTCTGTGACCACATAAAGTGGATAATCACCCACTTTTGCTAGAGTTGTAACTTCCTCCATTTCATCGTCTTCATCTTTAAACGCACGTTGCAACTGAATTTTTTTTTGTAAAACTGCTTCCATTTCTGCTTGATATTCAAGAGAATTGATTGACACATTACCATATCTTTTTTCTTTAATTTTCAAATCTATTAGATTTTTTGGTAAAGTACCCAAGCTGTTGTATAACCTATCTTTTCTATCAGAGAAAATTATCACTCCATATTTATCAGTTATGTACCTGTAAAATTTATGACCATAGACAGCTTCCACTTGATTTTGTTTTATAACATCTAATAAGACTGCGGGATCCATTTTTCCTACCAAAATTCCAGCAACTTTTCCATCTACTAAAACTGGTGAAGATAAAAAATAACCAAGTTCACCCGTCATAGTTCCAACTGCGACATCAAAACCAGGTTTGCCGCTTATTGATTGAATGAAATAGTCACGAAAATCATAATTTTGACCAATAAATTTTGGATCTGTAGAGACAATTGCTGTACCTTCTTTATTTAGTAAATATATGGCTAGAAAAGTGTCATTAATTTTAAAATCAGTAAATAAATTTAAGATTTTTTCATCTTGAACTTTGTTTTTTGACTCGCTTAGGTAATCAGTTAATTGAGGAAGTTTAGACATCTGATCAATAATTACATGGGTTCTGCTTAAAATGATCGATGTTTCATGCGCTTGCTCTAGAGTGAGTCCGGTCAACTGATTCTGTTCTTTTTGTAAAAGTTGACTATACATCAACTTAGAAACTAAAAAGGCTGTTATTCCACCAAAAAAAAGAATAACCAAGACCATTGGTAATATAATTTTTGTCACTAGAGAGCGACTCGTGAGAGATTTTATCTTTAACATTAACTCCCTCATTGTGACGAAAATTAATTTACCTGTCAAACAGATATTACTGTAAAGAAAAATTTAAAAAAGAAGATTTATCTTTCTAAATCTAGAATGTCATCAATGTGAATCTGCTCAACAAATTCAGGTACGTGTGACACCAAAATCATGGCGCCTTCGTAAGAATCTAGCGCTTTAGCAATTACTGGCAGATGGCGAAAATTAATGTGATTGGTTGGTTCATCTAGAATTAATAAGCCAGGCTTCAATAAAACTAAACGAGCAAAGGCTACTAAGCCCTTTTGTCCCTCAGATAAACTACCAATCTCAGATTTCATCAGACTTGAATTCAATAAAAATCCTGCAGCAACAGAACGTAAGTGTTCTTCACTCATGCCTTCATTGGAATTGATCATAGCTTCTAAGAGAGACTGGTAAACTGTTTGAGAAAAATCTAGGGTAGAAAAATCTTGACGATAGTAACCAACTCGCAAACTAGCTGGTAAAATCAAGCCTGGCTGAGTACCATTGGCCATTGATTCTATTAAAGTACTTTTACCAATACCATTCGGGCCAACAATTTGCAGATGACGTTTTTTCATCAAAATAATATCAGCTGATTTGGTCACCTGTTTGTGATTAATCATGGCAGTAAAAGAAGAAATTTTGAATAAATCATTAGGAAAATTTGATTGAACCGGAATCTCAAATGGACGAATAGTTTTATCTTCTTTGCGAACATCAACTTTTTCACTTTCCAAGACTTCAATTTTTTCTCGCATTTTCTTGGCTACATTACGCATTTTGCCACCCTTGTGAGCAAAGAAGTTGGCTTTTTCTTTATTTTCTTGAATATCACGAGCTTTTTGAGCATTAGAACGATTTTCTTTTTCGATACGAATGGCAATTTCCTCAACCACATCGCTATAATTACCAGAATATTGTTCAACTTTTTGAGTGAAGCTATCTAAATACAAAACACCTTCGGTAAAAGCGTTAAGAAATAAAGCATCGTGAGAAATAACCAGAACACTCTTTGGATACATCATTAGAAAAGCAGTTAAATGAGCAATACCGGCTGGATCAAGATTATTGGTAGGCTCATCTAAAAGCAATAAGTCTGGATTTTGAATAAGAGCGGCTGCCAAAAGCAAACGAGCTTGCTGTCCACCAGAGAAATCTTTAACAACTTTATCTTCTGGAGCATGTAAATTAACAGCATTAAGAACTGAAGCCATGCGACGTTTGAGTTCATGCTCTTCAAGATGAGAATGTTTTTTGAAATATTCCAAAACCGTCAAAGACATATCGGCTGGAGAAATAACCTGAAAAGCTGTTGCAACAGTCATGTTTCTATCAACAAAAATTTCACCAGAATCTGGTTGAAGTGATTTGGTAAGCAATTTGAAAATAGTGCTTTTTCCAGCACCATTCTGACCCATGAGAGCTATCTTCATACCTCTTCTGACAGTAAAACTTACTTCATCTAGAATCGCCTTGTCATGCGAAAAATTGAAGGAAACTTTTTCAAATCTAATAATTGTTTCTTGGTTAGCCATAATTTTTTTTGCAAAAATAGCAAGGTGTGAATTATACCTTAAGATGGCTTATCATGCAGGTTCAGATGATTGCTGAATTTATTAAACTTTAGAATAATTTTAAATTAAGGCGTAAAAATTCTCTGCTGAATTACTTTTATTTCCTCATCGGTAAAAGTATGAAATTCTTCATGTAGATCAAAAAAGTTGTGATTTTGACCTTTGATAATACCAATTAAATTGCGTAAAACATTTTCCTTTTCTGCTTTTACAGCACGATCCTCATCTTCAACAATTTTAAAGTCTTCGAATTCCTGCTTTAATTTTCTTACCATCTGATAGGTTCCAAGTGCTTTCATTAAATCATCTGAAGCCTTACGATATTGAGAATTTATACCCTTACCTAATCTCTCATGTAATTCAGCAACTTTCTCATCAACATCTTTTGGAGTTTTTTCTTTGGCTAGAAACATGACACTAGTATCATTCTCACCATGACCTCTGTAAAACATATGCATTAAGTCTTTCTTAACATATGGAGGGATTGCCTGAGTGTTGGATAAAAGCAAAACAAATTTTTGCAAACCAAAATACTTTGCAAAGCTTTCTAAACTTTCACAAATATATGAACGAGTATCTCCGGCTACATCAGCACTAACTTGGCCATATTCAGAAAATCTTTTTTTAAGTCCTGCTATTGACCCAAGAAACTGTCTGTCTTCTGGACGAAGGCGTGGTTTAGATTCAGCATACTTAATCATCTGGTTAAAAACTTCAATAGTTACCGCAAGCGAATAGGCTCTTTCGGCATAGAATTCATAATGCCCAATTCTATCTTCATCAATTTCTTTGGCACCTTGAGTTAATTCTGCAAACTTTTGTTGTGGAACAAGCTTACTACAATCAATCACAATAGTAGCAACACCTGCTCTTTCTTTTTTCATAGCATTGAAGAAAGAATAAGACTCAAATTCTTTCTTACCAGTAGCCGACATCACATCTGTGGTACGCTCCATCACTTCACCTGGAAGAGTAATTTCTTCTCTGAAATATCTTGGCGAAATATTATCAATAAAATCTTTTAATTGTTTCCCGCCGACTTCAAGATCTTTTTCTGGATTTAGTGTTTCAATCATAAAAAGATTGCAGCACTAGGATGTGAATATGAGCAAACTTCTAAATTTAGATACTAGTTACAATAGTAAACCTATGAAAATAATGTTTTGCTTAAAATATATGAATAAAATTATCCTGTCCGTCGCAGTAGTAGCTATAATATTGGTTTGATTAATTATTTTTTACTAAAATAATTAATCATTACTGCAGATAAAACTACCATTAATCCACCGATCAAACCCATCGTGGTTGGTACTTCTTTGTACATGAAAATGCCTATCAACAAACCAAATGGTGCGCTTAGCACCAAGAGATTGTTGGCAACAATGGCTTCGACATGTTCAAAACCATAATTATTGAGAGTGCCAATGAAAATAAAGTTCAAGCCTGCGGCAATAGCAACAATTGCCAAACTCCAATCCAAAGTATAAAAGTTACTAATTTGATTACCCAAAAACAGTGAAACTAATAAAGCGAAAATGCCCGTTAATAATGAGCCAAGAACTGCAATTTCCTCATTATTCATTGACTTGGATATAAATTTTCTGGCGATGTAGCTCCCTGAATAGAAGAAGGTGGAAACAAGAGCTGCAATTTCACCTGCACCGATCGCACTTAAAGAATGAAAATTCTTAACGGCAATTAAAGCTGCTCCCAAAAAACCAATAATTAAAGCGATTAATTTGAGAAGGGTTAATTTTTCTTTGAGAATAAAAAAACCAAAAATAG
>CAJBWJ010000044.1 GCA_903959355.1 uncultured bacterium | reverse complement strand
CTCATTCACGCTGTTTCAATAGGAACTTTTTTAAGTACTTTCATTTTACTTAAGGCTTACTTCTTAATTTTAATGGCGACTTTTGCTGTAATGGTTTTGTACAGGTTAAGTCAATTTTTAGATGTTGGTAAATTTCCTTATGTTTTGTTTGATAAAAGAACCAATCAGGCCGGTGTCACAGTTTATACTTTTAGGCCGATGGCCATTCATTTGATTCCAAAAGTTGGTCAGTTTTTTTTCATCAAGCCATCTATTTTTGCAGAGAGTCATCCTTTCACAGTAATGAAATTTAGTGAAGACACTGGCGAATTAGCCTTTGGAATTAAAGCTGTTGGTAATTTTACCAATCAATTGGAAGCAATTGCCGTAGGACAAACGGTTTTTCTAGATGGACCATATGGAGTTTTTACCAGTGAAGGGCAAAATCATGAGCCCAAAGTGATTATTGCTGGCGGAATTGGCATTACGCCTTTTGTTGAACTAATCAGTCGCTTTGGCGATAAGAATACTAAGTTATTTTATGCCAATAGATATCTTAAAGATGCCGTTCTTCGCGAAGAGTTTAAAGCTCAACTTGGAGTTAATTATGTTGATGTCATTTCTAGCGAAGAAATTAATGATAAGTTAGTCGTCCAAGGCAAACTTGATGAAGAAGTTTTGACCAAATATTTATCGCCAGAATTTATAGGGCAAGCTAAATTTTTTGTTTGTGGCAGTCCTAGTTTTATGGGCGGAGTATTTATAGCTCTTAAGAAATTAGGAGTAAAGAAAGAAAAAATTTTTACTGAAGAGTTTTCTTTTTAAAAATTAATGAATTTATTTAATTAAAAATGCAAATTTTTACCTGGAATGTTCGATTTGAAAATAAAATTTTACTCAAAGGTTTAGAGTTTATTTACTCTCTAAATCCAGATGTAATTTGTCTTCAAGAATTTCCAGAGCACAAGTTAAGTGAGGTTATCAAAAATACTAAATATCACCCAACTTTTACAGAAGATTTTATTAGTCATCATCCTAAAGCCAAGCAAGATAAAAACGGTTACATTTTAATTCTCACCAAAGAAAAACCTTTGGCTCAAGTTGTTTTTGATTATCACAAACAACAAAAACCTTCCTTACTTAGCTGGTTCTACAGAAAAATAGCCAAAGTTGAAGAGCAACACAAGGCTGTCAGGGTTACTCTTAAGATTGAAGATAAGGTAATTAAAATCGTAACAGCCAGACTTTCTTGTGCTGTTTCCTGTCAGGAAAGACTCAAACAGCTAGATAGTTTATTAAAATGTGCTGATAAAGAAACTATTTTTACTGGAGATTTTAATATAGTAGATGGCTGGGTTTTTAGATTTTTAACTGGTTGGTCTCGCGCTTATTCGCTTTTAGATTACAAAATTAGAGAAAGAGAAAAAGCAGAACAAATATTTGATAAATATAGCTTAAATAATATTTTTAAAAAAATTCGTACTTCAGCTTTTCCACTTCTACGCTTACAGCTAGATCACATCCTCGTTCCAAATGATTTTCAAATTTTTGATAAACAAAAACACAAGAAAAGATTTTTTTCTGATCACAACATTTTATCTATCAGCACTTATGAGTGATCGATATATTTCTTCCAAGTGGTAAAGACAGTGCGAGTAACAATGAAAATTGGTACTGCCAAAAGGGCACCAATTAAACCAAAGATTTCAGCACCAATTAAAATACTAAGAATTGAAGCTAAAGGATTGATGTCAACATTAGTCTTCATTACTTTTGGTACGATTAAATTATTTTCTAGTTGCTGAATAACAAGATAAATTACACAAACAGTGGCTGCTGCTGGCCATCCAAAAGCCAAAAAAGCAACCACCACTGCTGGAACTGCTGAGAAAATTGGACCGATGTTTGGAATAATTTCAAGTAACCCAGCAATAATAGCGAGAGGCAATGCGTAAGGAATCTTCATGATGATTAATGCAAAGAAAGTTAATGAGCCAATGGTAAGCATCAAAATAATTTCACCTCTAATCCAATTGCCAAGTTGATTGTCCAATTCATGAAAGAAAGCTTTAATTTCTTCTGTTTTTTCTCTATTAAAAAGATGAGCTAGGTCAGAAATAAGCTTTGGTTTTTCTAGAGAAAAATACAGTGAAATTACCATTGTGGTAATGGCCACAAAAGCTCCAGAGAAAGTAGAACTAATGATAGTGAAAGCAGTGCTAATTGAAGTGCCAAAGGTATCTAGCAGACTTTTGATGCTACTAAAATTGACCTCAAAATTATTTAGTTGGTTTTGAAAGACGCTAGACAACTGAATATTGTTGAACAAATTAGAGACTTCTTTAATAAGTGGCGGGAATATGTAAGCCAAGAAAAGTGATGAAGTTAAAACAAATAAGAAATAAACAATTAAAACTCCAAAAATTCTACGCAATTTAAATTTGGTTTCTAGCTTATCAATGCCTTTGTTTAGACCAACGCTAATAATGTAGGCAATAAAAGTCATGAAAATAATGGCTTTAATACGCATTGCCAACCAAACACCCGCTGCAAATAAAAAAGTAAAAATAACAATTGAAGGGGAAATTTTTATGGTTAATTCGTTTTTTGATGATGTGTCTGACATAATCTAAATATAACAGGCCTGTGGAATTTTTTCTGCATCAATTTTAATCAAGTCTGTTTTATTTTTCCACCAAGTGTCTTGTCTCTTGGCATATTGAATTTCAGCAGTTTGCCAAAGTTTAAGACAAGTTTCCTTATCTATCTCACCCTCAATGAATTTTTTAAGTTCAATAAAGCCAGTGCTAGAAAAAGCTAAGGATTCTTTATTTCCATTTATCTTCAATTGTTCTGCAACTTCTTTTTTAGCGAACTCAAATCTTTGCAGTACTCTATCTTTAATTTTTTGCTCTCTAATTTCTTTTGGCAATTGTAAATAAAAAATAGAGATTGGGCTTTTTGATGATTTATCTTTAGGAGCAGTTTGTTCTTTTTGGAAAAGAATAATTTCTATAGCTCGGATGAGTCGACGTGAGTTATTAACGTCGGAATTATTCATACTTTGGTATTTTTTTTGATTCAATGTTTCTAACTTTTTTTTCAGCTCTTCGACACTCAATTTTTCTAATTTCTCTCGCAATTTTTTATTCTGAGGAATGGAAATACTTTCAGCTGTTTCTACAACTTGCTGTTGGTAAAAGCCTGTACCACCAACCACGATTAGAAATTCTTTTTCACTGAGATTTTCTTTGATGTTTTCAAAGATTTTTTTAAAATGAGCGGCTGACCATTCCTCAGCTGTCTCTACGATGGAGATGCCATGGAGAAAAATATTTTTCGTTGGATTGCTGAAGTACGGATAGATAAATTTATCATCACTTGTAGTAGAAAAATCAGCTGGTAAATCAGCGCCGGTGAGATTTTCTAAGCCACGATAAACCTGTCTAGAATCTGCTGAGAGCAAATGAATGTTTTGATAGCGATCATTGACCGACAGGGATGCTGCCAAATTAAGCGCAAAATCAGTTTTACCGGTGGAAGTAGCCCCCACTATTGATACTATTTGATTTTCTTTGATATCTTTTGACATATTTATTTTTGTCAAATTCTGGCTTGATACATCAATTAAAACTTTTTAGAGCTCAAATTAGCAGAATATTGATGAATCTGCTAAAAAATAGCCAGCTCTAGACGACCTTTGGTCTTTCTTTCAAGTGATCTTTATTAATAATTTGATCCAAAATATCCCAACGAGCTTTCTTAACTACATATGGAACATCATCCTTATAAATTTGTTCAGCCATAGTGCCTGGACGAGGCGAATAAATGTTTACAAAACCAACATGCCAACCGACTTTTTTAGCTAAGTCGACAGTGTCTTCAAATTCTTCGTCTGTCTCTTCCGGAAAGCCGACAATGATGTCTGTACCAAGAACTAAATCAGGAATTTTTTCACGCAATTTTTTTACGACAAGCAAATAATCTTCGCGGGTGTAGCCACGATTCATACGATGTAAAACGCTATTGCTTCCCGACTGAACTGGGAGATGAATAAATCGATCAATTTTTGTATTACTTGCAATTTCTTCAATTAGTTCATCATGAAAATCCCAAGGATTACTACTTAAAAAACGAATGGTTTTAATTGTTTCAAAACGACTAATAGCTTGCAGTAGTTTGACGAAAGGTGGCGTACCAGTAACATCCAAATATTGAGATTGATTGCTAGGTAAATCTTCTCTATTTAAGGTTCCACGCAGCATCATTTTGCGAGCACTGATGCCAATTTTTTCCAAACCCCAGGAATTAACATTTTGGCCGATTAAAGTAATTTCACTGTAGCCATCTTTGGCTAAGCCAGCGACTTCTTCCATAATATCTTCAAAGCTGCGTGAAGCTTCGCGGCCACGGGCAAAAGGCACAATACAATAAGTACAAAAAGAATTACAGCCGGTAGAAACAGGAACGAAAGCATGGCGCTTATCTTTGCGTTCTGCTCTTTTGGCAAAGGCCATTTTGTTGGTTGGCATAAATTCATCAACCATTGGCAACATTTTATGCAAGCGCTCTACACCGTGATGAAGCATACAGCCAGAAAAAACAACTTTAGGAACTGGCTTTTCTTCTTCTTGGTAATAATTCATGACCTTATGTAAAAAAGAACGGACGCGATCTTCGGCGCGCTCTCTAATACTACAGGTAACTAAAATTAATTCACTGCAATCTTGCCAATTTTCTGCTTCGACAAAACCATTGTCTAAATACATGGCAGTGAGCCGTTCCGCGTCACTTTTGTTGGCCTGGCAGCCATAGATTTGAATAAAGAATTTTTTTTGCATTAAGATAGTATATTTTAACATCTAAGGGGTGCTTTTCTTTGACAAAAAAGCTCATCACTCATGTTAGAATAATCTCGTTCTTAAAAATGGCGCGATACCAGAGTGGTCCATGGCGAGGTCTGCAAAACCTTCGTTCGCGGGTTCGAATCCCGCTCGCGCCTCAACTTGCTGATAAATAATCAGCTAAACATTAGTAAAAAATTAGAAAGGTTTTCACAATGAAAATTGTTGCAATTCAAGCTCAAGAAATTTTAGCTTCTGGTGGTTATCCAACCATTGAGGTCACCGCTATTTTGGAAGACGGTACCAAAGGCGTAGCATCTGTACCTTATGGTGCCTCAGCTGGTAGCCATGAAGCAACCGTGATGATGGATGAAGATAAAAATCGTTGGGGTGGCAAAGGTATGCTTAAGGCTATCGCCAACATTGACGAGAAACTCACCCCAGCTCTGATTGGTTTCGACGCTTATGATCAACGTGGTCTTGATGAAAAAATGATTGCTATGGATGGCACTCCAAATAAAGCTAAGTTCGGCGGCAACGCCATTTTGGCAGTCTCTGTAGCTGTGGCTAATGCCGCCGCCAACAGTAAAAAAGTTGAACTTTTTCAACACATCGTCGATACCTTTCAAACTGGAGTCGATCTAAACAAATTACCTCAGCCAATGGTAGTCGCTATTGAAGGTGGTAAGCATGCTGATGAAACCACTGATCTGCAAGAATTTTGTTTTTCCTCTGTCCGTAAGAATTCCACTGTGGCTGAGAATGTCCGTATGATCATGGAAACCTATCATCAACTTGGTAAAGTACTCAAGGCTAATAATCTTTCTACCAATGTTGGCAACGAAGGCGCCTTCGCTCCAAATGGTATTGCTACCAACGAAGCTCCTTTTGCTTACATGCTAGAAGCTGTCAAAAATGCTGGTTATGTTCCAGGACAAGATGTCGGCTTCTCTATTGATGCTGCTGCCAGTGAATTTTATGCTGATGGCAAATATAACTTAAAGGTCGAAAAGAGATCTTTGAATGCTGATGAGTTAATTGCTTACTTCGCCACTTGGATGGAAAAATATCCAATTGCCACCATGGAAGATATGTTGCAAGAAGATGACTGGGCTAATTGGCCAAAACTCAAAGTCATTACTGACAAGCACAATATTCCTCTGATTGGTGATGATCTGACTGTGACTAGTGTCGAGCGTCTTCAAAGAGCTATTGATGAAAAGGCTATTTCTGCCATTTTGATCAAGCTTAACCAGATCGGTACTTTAACTGAAACTGTCGATTGTTGCATGCTAGCCAACAAAAATGGCTTGATGACAACCACTTCTCATCGTGGTGGCGGTGAAACCAATGACGCTACCATGGTCGATGTGGCCGTCGCTGTCGGCTCAGCCTACATTAAAGTCGGTCCAACTCGTGGCGAGCGTGTCGCCAAGTACAATCGCTTAATGGCAATTGAGAGAATTTTGCGAAAATAAGTTAAAAACGAGGCAAAATATGCATAAAAAACTTCTGCTAGTCATCTTGGATGGCTTTGGTATTTATAAAAATTACGAAGGTAATGCAGTGGCTCTAGCCAAGATGCCAACTTATAATCAATTATGGCGTGATTATCCACATGCTAAGCTTGAAGCTTCAGGCGAAGCAGTTGGTCTAACCGCTGGCCAAATTGGTAGTTCTGAAGTTGGGCATCCAGCCATTGGTTCTGGCAGAGTGATTTATCAAGATTTAGTTAGAATTAAATTAGCTATTGAAGATGGCAGTTTTGCCAAAAACGAAGCCTTCATGGCAGCTTTTGAGCAGGCCAAAAAAAATGACTCTACTCTTCACATCATGGGACTTCTCAGTCCTGGTGGAGTTCATTCTCATCAGGATCATATTTTTGCCATGTTGCGCGCGGCTCATCAGGCTGGAGTGCAGAAAATTTGTTTACACGCTTTTACTGATGGTCGTGATGTAGAACCTCGTAGCTGTGAAGCTGACAGTTTCAAACCACTGGAGACAGTTTTAGAGGAAACTGGGGCTGTTTTGGCTAGTATCGCTGGCCGTTATTACAGCATGGATCGTGACACCAATTGGGATCGCATCGATTTGGCTTTTGCTGCTTTGACCAAAAGAGAAGGACTTCGCGCCAAAAATTATCATGAAGCAATTGCTAATTCTTATGCTAAGGACGAAAACGATGAGTTCATCAAGCCAACTTTACTTGATGTGGCAGATGAAAATGCAGCCACAATTAAAGAGCACGATGCTGTTATTTTTACCAATTTTAGAAGCGATCGCACTCGTCAGTTAACCGAAAGATTCTTAGAAAAAGGTCCAAAAGATTTGTGTTTTGTGACGATGACAGAGTACAAAGCAGATTATCAAGTTAAGGTAGCTTTTGCTCCTCAGTCGACAGATAGAACTTTGGGTGAAGTTTTAGCAGAAAATAAACTCAAGCAATTACGCATTACTGAGACCCAAAAATTTGCTCATTTGACTTTCTTTTTGAATTGTAAACGCGAAGAACCATATCCTCTCGAAGATCGCTTTATGTTTGATTCCAATAAAGAAGTCACCAATTTCGATGAAGATCCAGCCATGAGAGCAATTGATATCGGCAATAAAATTGCAGAGACGATGCAAAATGGAAAATATGACGTGATCTTTACCAATCTTTGTAATGGCGACATGGTCGGTCATACTGGTAATATTCCTGCCGCGATCAAAGGTTTGGAGGCGGTGGATCAGGCTTTAGCCGTCATGCTTGAGAGCGCCAAAGAAAACGACTACACAATTCTAATCACAGCTGATCATGGTAATTGTGAAGAAATGCTAAATGATGAAGGTGATACTTTGACTGCTCATACCACTAATTCAGTGCCTTTTATTCTGATTGATGACGAAATCAAAAAGCTTGAGTCAGAAACTGGTATTTTGGCTGACATCGCTCCTACCATGCTCAAACTTTTGGAGATTAAGCAGCCAGTAGAAATGACCGGCAAGAGTTTGGTTTAATTTGCTACTTTTTCTATCTAGTGTTAAGCTGAATCTAGTAACAGCTTTTATATAGAAAGGCAATTTATGTCAGGTTATAGCATCCAACTCGAACAAGCTACTTTATCAAACACATATTTCAGAAAAGTGCTCTACACCGCTCCACATTCTCAGTTAGTGTTGATGTGTTTACAGCCTATGGAAGAAATTGGTCTGGAAACTCACGCTGAACACGATCAATTCATTCGTGTTGAAACGGGTGAAGGTAAAGCCATTATTGGCGGTGAAGAATTTATGCTAGAAGATGGTGTAGCCATCGTTATTCCAGCTGGCAGTGCTCACAATGTGATTAATACTTCAGCCACTGAGTTTATGAAACTTTACACCGTCTATACTCCACCAGAGCACAAAGATGGCACAATTCATGTCACCAAGGCTGATGCCTTGAATAATCCAGAGCATTTTTAGTATCTGGTGATATTATTTATTCATATGACAACACTCAAAATTGGAGCTTTAGCCCCAGACTTTAATTTGCCAGATCAAAATGGCAAGATTCACCAATTATCTGACTACCAAGGCAAATGGTTACTCCTCTATTTCTATCCAAAAGACAATACTCCTGGCTGCACCATTGAAGCCTGCTCACTTCGAGATAATTGGGCAGATTTTGGTAAGTTCAATGCTAGTGTGCTTGGTATCAGTGCTGACTCGGTAGCGAGTCACGCCAAGTTTGCCGGGAAGTTTAATCTGTCTTTTCCTATTTTGGCAGATGAAGATAAATCAATGCTAAAAAACTATGGCGTTTTGGCAGAAAAAAGCATGTTTGGTAAAACTTTTCTTGGAATTAAGCGTAGTTCTTTCTTAGTTGATCCATCTGGCAAGATTGCCAAAATTTATGAAAAGGTCAAGCCAACTGAACACGCCGCAGAAGTTCTCAAAGATTTAGAAAACCTTAGTTCTAAATAGAAATTATTTAATAGGACAAACGCCAGCTCCCCAGAGGCCTTTTTGTTCGATTCTGGCTTTTTCTTCCGCGCTTTTGAATTTATCTTGATATTTCACATCTGGTGGATATTTTGAGGCCGCAGCGTAGCCTTCCAGAACCAATTGTTCATTGACCGAAATGCCGCTTGGATCCAGATAAATATAGCGGAGCAAGCGGCCATATTTATCTACTTCTGAAACATCTTTTTCTAAATAAATTTCTTTGCCAGTCACTAGCTCTTTATTACGAGCACTGGCTTGTTGGCCAAAACATTGTGGACTGCGGCGTGGATCAACGGTTTCTGGAGTGTTGACGCCAATGTAGCGTAATTTTTTGGCTACCCCATCAGCGTTTTCAATTTCAATTGTGTCGCCATCGACGACGCGGATTACTTTTACTTTTTGTAAATTATTTTTTAAAGTAGCGGAATCGCTTGCACTAATTGCAGAGCCACTCGCAGTTTGTTCGACGATGTTTTGAGTTGGAGAGCTTTGTATTTCCTTTGGCTTCTCTTGACCAATATCTTTGGGTACAAAAATTGTCCAGATGATCACAACCACCAGGCTAAAAAGCAGTCGTTGATTCTTTTTACTCAGGATAGGCATAAGTCATTATATAATGAAGACATGCTGTTTTTAAAAAGGATCTGGCCTTTATTTTTACTGACTGTTTTTTTGGCCACTTTTGCATTCTTTTTTAATTCTATTAATGAAAAAAATTTAGTGGCAGTTAAAATTACTAAGATTTTTACGGATTTAACTTTTGGTCCAAAACAAGAAAGAGCTGTCGTTTCAACCAAGAGACCAGAAATCATCGCTCCGTCTGCTATTCCAACTCAGGTTTTAACTCCTACTCCAACCAGAATTCCCAAACCAGTCGATCCTTTTGCCAATGATCCAGTCCTCAAAGATGCTGCTTGGGGCCAAGCGGTACAAGTCAGTGAAACTGGCTATCGTATGAAGATTGCTTTCGACAAAACCATGACGACGCCTCAAGAAGCCTTTCAAGCTCTTAATGCCTACAGATCTACTAAAGGCAAATCTATTTTATTATGGAGTGACAATCTAGCCAAATATGCCTTGGAACGCGCCACCTACATCTGTAAAAACGGCTCAGATGGTCACTCTGGCTTTACTGATTATGTCGACAAACAAGAAGGTTATAAAATTCTTGGATTTTATAGTTTGGGTGAAAATATGAGCGTGAATATGCGATTTGTGGGCACACATTTAATTGAATGGATGTATGCGGGAGATGCGGCTCACGATGGCAATCAGCTTGGCGATTGGAGTCATGTGGGAGTGGGAATTTATGAGGACTGCTCTTCTCTGATCTTTGCCAATAGAATGATTTAGAATTCGGAAACATCTAGATAATCAATTCCAACATTTTGTGCAAATTCACTGTCTGATTTGCTGTCCCCAATCATTAAAAATTCACTTTTATCGCATGGTTCACTGGCGATCAATTTAAAAGGTTCTGGGGTTGGCTTGAGATTTTTTACGTCATCAACAGTAACAATTTTGCTAAAATAATCTGCAATCTTGAGTTCTTCAAGGATTGGCAAAACAACTTCTCTGCAATTTGAAGTAAGTAAATAAAGTTTTTTATTTTGTTCATGAAGTTCTTGAAGAAGATCGAAGCTTTTTTCAATTAATTTATAACCACGGTAATATTTTTTTTCAGTGGCAATTTCAAAATTAACAAAATCACTGCGAAAATTTTCTCCATATTTATTGATTAGTTGATGAATTGAATACATATTTAAATAAGTGCTTTCATCAAAATTTGCATCATATTTTTTGACAATAGGAATGATGCCT
>CAJBWJ010000043.1 GCA_903959355.1 uncultured bacterium | reverse complement strand
TTAAGGCTTTTATAATAAGCTCTTAGCAGATATGAAACAAAAGATCATTACCCTAATTACTGTAATTTTTATAGCAGGTTTAATGTCCTTAGTGGTCATTGGAAGCAACAATAAAGAAAAACAAGTTGCTGATCAAAAACTAGAATCTTTAAAAGCTGGAGAGCCAGTTTTCTATTACGGTAATACTTGCCCTCATTGTAAAGAAGTTGAAGAGTGGTTTAAAACCAATAAAATAGCTGAAAAAATCAAATTTTCCCAGAAGGAAGTTTATGATAACCGTCAAAATGCTGCAGAATTAAGCAAAGTAGCAGCCAGCTGTGGTTTGGACACTGCTAGTATTGGGGTGCCATTTCTATACGCTGAGGATGAATGTTTAGTTGGAACTCCAGATATTATTGGATATTTTTCCAAAAAACTTAATATTGAAGCGAGTTCCAGTGCTGCTCCAGAAGCAACTCAAGCAGGCATCAAATTAGAAGGGACTCCAAGTGCAATTAATAACTAGTTTAGTTTTATTTTTGGCGGCTTTTTTATTTTTTGTTCCACAGGCTCAGGCAGTTTGTCCAATTTGTACCATAGCGGTTGGAGTTGGCTTAGGCTTTTCTCGTTATTTAGGCATTGATGATACAGTCACCGGTCTTTGGATTGGCGCCATTATTCTTTCAAGTGCTCTTTGGACTGCTAGCTGGTTAAAAAGCAAATCTTGGAAGATTCCTTATAAAACAGCTTTATCAATTGCCTTCTTTTATCTTTTAGTTGTTCCACCACTTTTTTGGATGGGCATGATCGGTCATGTAGACAACAAATTTTTAGGTGTTGATAAAGTTTTACTTGGCACCATAGTCGGCTCAATTGTTTTTACAGCCGGTGTTCTTTTAGATAAATACTTGCGTACTCTGAATGAAGGCAAAGTATTTATTTATTTTCAAAAAGTAATCTGTCCAGTTCTTTTACTTAGTATTTCTAGTGTGATCTTTTTCTTAATTACACGCTGAAAGGTTTTATGCCAAATTCAAAAAAAACAATGTCTTTAGATCTTGATGGCTTCATGAATAGAATTAAAGATATGGAACATGGTGAAAAGCTAGATTTATCTTCTGATGAAGATTTATCAATTGCTATCATGAATTTAATTAGTATCGAAGAGCACTTGTTTTTTACAGCTAACAAAACTGGTAAATCTAGCTATTACGATTTACTTTATGAGGTAAGAGAAATTCGTAAAGAATTGCTCAAAAAAATCATTAAGCAATATGAAGGAGAAGTTTGGTGCATCAGTAAGCATTTATTGGCTTCTTCTATGCGTTTAATGGAGGTTGGCACCAAGGCTTTGACTAAAGGTGATAAAAAAGAAGCGCAAGATTTATTTAAGAAATCTTATGATCTTTATTCTTTATTTTGGGGTTTAAATATGGGCGTTGTTGATCTTGGGTCTTCTACTAAATCTAGCAAGATGAGCGATAAGATTGATCTAATTTCTGAAGACACTCCAGCTAAGAGCAAAGGCAGTGTTGGTGTTTTTGACAAACTCGGGGCAATGGTGAAAAAAGCTATTGATTGTTGCATAGAATAGCCGGTATACTTTATATATAAAAATATAAAGGACCTGCCATGAAAAAAATTCCATTTATTGTATCTTTGATGATTATTTCTTCTTTTGTTTTTGTAAATGTAGTTAATGCTGAAGATTCAGCTAATTCTGAAAAAACAGAGGTTAAAGAAAT
>CAJBWJ010000042.1 GCA_903959355.1 uncultured bacterium | reverse complement strand
GTGACAGCATCAAGATCAGAACTAAATTGAGCAAAAGCTTCTAATTCTCTGAATTGAGCCAAATCTAATTTCAAACTACCGGCAACTTGCTTCATAGCTTTAAGCTGAGCAGCTGAACCGACACGAGAGACTGATAAACCAATATTAATGGCTGGTCTCATACCTGAGTTGAACAAGTCAGTTTCCAAATAGATCTGACCGTCAGTAATAGAAATAACGTTGGTAGGAATATAAGCAGAAACATCATTAGCTTGAGTTTCGATGATTGGCAAAGCGGTGATCGAACCACCACCATTTTCTTTGTTTAATTTACAAGCTCTCTCCAATAAACGAGAGTGCAAGTAAAAAACATCTCCAGGATAAGCTTCACGACCAGAAGGTCTCTTGAGCAGCAAAGAAATTTCACGGTAAGCTTGAGCATGCTTACTCAAATCATCAAAAATAATCAGAACATCTTTACCTTTTTCTAAGAAATATTCAGCAACAGCTTGACCTGAATAAGGAGCTAAAAATTGCAAAGATGCAGACTCTGAAGCAGTAGCGGAAATTACAGTAGTGTAAGCCAACGCTCCTTTGTCATCCAAAGTTTGAATAAACTGAGCTAAAGTAGATTTTTTCTGACCAATGGCGACATAAATACAAATCACATCCTGGCCTTTTTGATTCAAAATACTAGCCAAAGCAATTGAAGATTTACCAGTGTTACGATCGCCAATAATTAATTCTCTCTGTCCACGACCAATTGGAATCAAAGCATCAACGGCTTTAATACCAGTTTGAAGTGGCTGATTAACTGCTTCACGGACAATGACGCCAGGAGCAATTTTTTCCAAAAACATGTCTTTATCTTTTTTGATAGCGGATTTACCATCCACGCTTTGACCCATTGGATCAATTACTCTGCCAACAATTTCATCTGAAACATTGATGGAAAGAATCTTACCAGTGCGATAAGCAAAATCTCCAGCTTTGATATCCTCTGCTCCAGAAAGAACAATAATACCAACTTTTTCTCTTTCCAAATTTAAGGCAAGACCAAAAGCATTTTTGCCAAAACTAACCAATTCTCCTGCTTGGACATCGTTTAATTGATCGGTAAAAACAATGCCGTCAGCATAAGAAATTACTTTTCCAACAGAAACCTTTTCAACACTAAGATCACTATTTTTGATCGAGTCTAAATTGGCAAAAATATCTGATTTTGACATAATTAAATCTTACTGGCTAGCTGATTTAGACGAGCGCGCAAACTGGTGTCATACAACTTACCAGCTACGCTAACATTCAAACCAGCAATTAATTCCTCTTTGACTTGATAATAAAAAGCAACTTCCTCTTTTGAATACTTCTTTTGAAGTGATGATTCCAATTTCTTTTTTTGGATGTCACTAAGAGGAATTGCACTGGCAACATTAATTTGCAACATATTTAAAGACTTTCAATAATTTCATTGATTTGATCATCAATTAATTTTTGATGTTTCTTTGCATCAATTGATTCACCAAGCACTTTTTCAGCTACGGTAAGAGCAGCTTTTTTGATTTCAACTTCCATTGATTTAAGCTCTTCTTTTTTAAGTTTAGCTAATTCACTAGAAAACTTAATTTCTTTGGCAGTGATTTCTTCTTTGCTGTGTTCTAGTAAGAGCTTAGCATCTGCTTTGGCTTCTCTTCTAATCTCGTCTTCCATTTTTTTGGCTTTTTGATTAGCTTTGAGCAAAGTATTTTCTCTAACTCTTTCTAAGTCTTCTTTTTCTTGCATTACAGCAGCAGCAGCTTCTGCGGCAGCAGCAACATTCTTTCTACGATCACTGAGTAATTTTAAAACTGGCTTATAAATAAAATAAGTCAAAGCTGCTAAAACCACTCCAAAATTAATCATTTGAAAGATAATTTGTGGCAATTGTATATCCATAGTTTATCCTTTTCTTAAAACTAAACGAATTTAATAATCAAAGCCACAACTAGAGCGTAGATAGCAATTGCTTCTGCAAAAGCCATACCTAAGATCATGTTGGTTTGAATCTTGTTACTAGCATCTGGGTTTCTACCAATAGCTTCAACTGCTTTGGAAACCAAGATACCAATACCAATGCCAGGACCAATAGCGCCCAAGCCCATTGCTAAACCGACTGCTAAATCTTGCATAAAAACTCCTTCTTTATATTTTTATTTTTAATTAATTACTAACTTTTTGCTAACTCATGACTTTCTTCATGATGACTCTTGGTGGCCAAATTAAAGAAAATCAAGGATAGCATTGAAAAGACCAAGGCTTGAATGAAGCCGACAAAAAGCTCCAAAGCATAAAATGGAGCTGGCACGGCAATGGCAACTAGATAGGTCATAACTGCCAAGAGCACTTCACCAGCAAAAATATTACCAAATAATCTGAAAGCAAAAGAAACAATCTTAGCAAACTCAAGAATGATTTCTAGAACACCGACAAAAAAGTTAATAGGATTAGAAAAATCAACAAATTTCTTGAAATAAGATAAACCAAGATGAGAAATGCCAAAAGCTTGAGTCAAAAAGACAGAAATAATAGCCAAAGCTAAAGTAGTATTTAAATCTGCGGTAGCAGCTCTAAAAAGAGGAACCATCTTAACAGGACTCTTTTCTGCTACTTCTGCAGATGTACCAGCTTCACTAGCTTCGCCAACGACAGCGGCTTCATTTGGAGTAACAGGTTCACTTACTTCAACTGCTTTTGTACTACTCGCCATCACTTGATTTGAAAGAAAAGAAACAGTTTCCACTTCTTTTTCTTTTTCTGGGGTTAGAATTGAACCAACTCCAGGAAGTAATCCCACATAATTATTCATAATGATGAAAATGAAAAAGGTGGCAATTATAGGAAAGAATAAAGCCGTCTTCTTTTTATCTTCAGTGATTGAATAAACAAAATTATGCAAAGCCTCAACAATCATTTCTACGAAATTTTGTAGAGCACTTGGCTTATTTGTATTCTTAAAAGTTAATTTGAAGTAAACAGCAAAAGCAATCAATAAAAAACTAACAATCAAACTCGTTAAGATGGAGTTACTAATTGATAAACCGAAAAAATGAAAAATTGTTTCAGCAGAAATAGAAACGTGCAAGGTCTGGTGTCCCATTTTGTACTTCCCTCTTATTATTAGATTTGTACGGAAATAAGAAAAAAACTTTGTTCTTATTTTATTTCCTTACAAATCTATTTTTTAATAAAATACTAAATTTCGACT
>CAJBWJ010000041.1 GCA_903959355.1 uncultured bacterium | reverse complement strand
TATCGTTACTCCATCATATAATCAGGGCAAATTTTTAGAATCAACTCTTAAATCTGTTTTGGAACAAGACTATCCTAACTTTGAGTATGTAGTAATTGATGGTGGATCAAATGACAATAGTCTTTCAATTATAAAAAAATATCAAAAAAAACTTAAATATTTTGAAAGTAAAAAAGATCGAGGACAATCTCACGCTATAAATAAAGGTTTTGCCAAAACAGATGGCGAAATCATGGCTTGGATTAATAGCGATGACATGTATCGACCCGGAACATTGCGTCTTGTTGCCAGTATTTTTGCTAATTTCCCAGAAGTAGAATGGCTCACTTGCCTACCCTCAACCATGAATGAAGATGGTTACCAAATATATTTAGCACAACCTCCACTTTATATAAGAAGTTTTATTCAAAAAGGATGGTATACAAAAAAATTAATGGGGTTCATCATGCAGGAAGGGACTTTTTGGAGAAGATCTCTCTGGAAAAAAACTGGAGGAAAATTAGCCGAAGTGCCATATTCTATGGACATGAAACTTTGGCAATCTTTTGCCAAGCACACCCAGCTTTATTGCGTACAGACTTGCTGGGCATCTTATCGCCTAAATCCTAATAGAAAAAACAATGATAATCATAAAAAATACTATAAAGAAATGAAGGCTTTATTGCCTGAAAAAATAAGCTTAATTGGTAAAATTATCTGGAGACAAATTGCCAAAATAGCAAATCACAGCAAATTATTTCCTGCTATTTATTTTGATCAAAATAAATTGGAATGGCGCTTTAGAAAAAATTTATTCAATGTAAAAACCTTCGAGCTGCTTAGCCACACTCGTCCAAGAAAGTTTTAGCCCTACTTCTCTCGCATTTTTACCAAGTTTTTCCATTTTTTTATGATCATTAAGAAGATCGCTAATTCCTTTGGCAAAAAGTTTTGGCTCTTCTGAAACTAAAACACCTATTTCTTCTTTCATAAGCATTTTTTTCACTTCTCCAGTTGGATTAGCAACGATGGGTCGTCCAGCAGCTAGATAATCGCCCAATTTATTTGGAAATTTACCAAGATTAATCTCTTTATTAGCAAAAGGTAACATCATGATGTCTGCTGCTGCTAAATAAAAAGGCAATATTTCTCTAGAAACAACACCCTTATTAATTACCTTTTTTTGTTTGTTAAATATTGGTAATTTCGGTCCTAAAAGAATTAGAGTTGTGTCTTTTCTAATTTTTTTCAATTCATTGAAAGTCTTAAACAAAAGTTCATCATCGTATGTGCCAACATATAAATAAAGTAAAAAGTTTTCTTTTGTAGATAATTTCAGTTTTTTTCTAGACTCAAGCTTTGGAAGTGGCTTAATAAAATCTATATTTGCCCCAATTGGCAAAAAATAAACATGATCAGCTGATTTTCTTATAGAAATTGCTTTTTTAACCAGATCATCACTAATCGGAGTTATAGCAAAAGGCAATTTAATAAATAATTGCTCCATGTAATGATCAACATTTGCTGTAATAAACCTGAATGGTCCATAACGACGATCTGCAATGCCACCCTTACCCCATAAATCGGCCCAATCTAAGAACCATTTGGTTTGGCTGGAAAATATATATTTTATAAAAGCAGGGAAAGTAGCTGCAGGACGATGATTAAAACTGTGAATAATAGAACAATTTGAAAATAAAATTGTTATAGTTCTAAGTAAAATATCAAAAGGATCATAACCACCTTTTCGAAATCTGTATGGGAAAACACCAATCGACTCTATGACTTCCACTCCATTTTCAAAACTTATTTTTGGAAACAAAGTTCGCTCTTTGGCACTGGTCCAGAGTGTAACCTGATGACCAAGCTTTACTAGTCCCTCAGCAAGAGATAATGATCGTAAATAGCTACCACCTATTTCTTTAGTTTCATAAGTTAAAAAAATTATTTTCATAAATTATTTTTAAAAATCTTTTTAAACAAAAGCGAAAATAAATAACCAGGAATTATTACTAAATATCTTTTCCATAATCTTCTTGGCTCAGTTACTAATCTAAAAAACCATTCTAAACCGCTTTTTCGAATCCAAACAGGTGCTTGTTTCTTTCTATCGCTGAAGAAATCAAAAGCAGCTCCAACACAAAAAATTGTACAATTTTTTAATCTTTTTTTAAGATAAACAGCTAATTCTATTTGTTTTGGAGAACCTATTCCTAAAAAAATCACTCTTGGATTTAAAAGAATGATTTCATCTAGAATAGAGTGTTCTTTTGATTTTGAGAAACCAAGTAAAAAGTAGAAATGACTATTTATATCAGGATATTTTTTTTTGATTTTA
>CAJBWJ010000040.1 GCA_903959355.1 uncultured bacterium | reverse complement strand
CTTCATTTGCCACCACTTGTGCCAATGAGCTATTTAATCCAGAGAAAGTTTGATGTTCTTGGATGACAATAGCAGCCCCAGTTTTATTGACGCTGTTAATAATAGCCTCAGAATCAAGAGGTTTGACGGTATGTAAATTAATTAATTCGACAGATAGGCCAATTTCTTCCAATGTAGCCACAGCTTCAATGGCTATTTGTACCATTAGTCCACAGGAGAAAATAGTTAAATCTTTGCCTGTGTTTAGAATTTGAGCTTGGCCTAAAATAATTTTTTGATCAGTAATGATTGATGGTTTAGCCAATCTAGATAAGCGCAAATAGCCAGGAGTTTTTATTTCGTGAAGTTGTTTAGTTAATGAAAGAGCTTGCTCATAATCAGCTGGCACCACGGCGGTCATTCCAGGTAGCGCGCACATAATAGCTAAATCTTCCAAAGCTTGATGAGTGGAACCATAACGACCAGTGGCAAGACCGGCATGACCACCAACCACTTTAATATTTAATTGACTGTAAACGGCAGTGCGCAATTGATCTAGATTTCTTTCTGGATTAAAAACAGCATAGCTTACCACCCATGGTTTTTTACCAGCCAAAGCTAGGCCACTTGCCACGCCCATCATGTTTTGTTCAGAGACACCACATTCCACATAACGATCAGGAAAAAGTTTTTTAAATTCAGTCAGCTTCATGGAGTCAGAAAGATCACCACAAAGAACTACCAAATTGGGATCTATTTGAGCGAGCTCTACCATAGCTTGGCCAAAACCGTCGCGATTGCCTTTGAGTTCTGAATTAATTGACATCGATTTTTTCTTTAATTTGTAATTCTTTTATTGCTTGCGAATATTCTTTTTCGCTTGGAATATGGGAATGCCATTTGCTGTCATTTTCCATAAAGGATACTCCTCTACCAGCCACGCTATTAGATAAAATAATAGTTGCTTGATTTTTATTTTCTTTGGCGCGAGTTAGCTTTTTTTCTAGATCAGAAAAATCATGAGCATCAGCTTCCAAAACTAGAAAACCAAAACTCATCAATTTTAATTTGAGATCACGAAGCGGCATGACTTTTTTAATTGGTCCAGAAATTTGAATATTATTACAATCAATGATGCCAATGAAATTATCCAAGTGATGATAATTGATAAAAGTGTAAGCTTCCCAAACCTGTCCTTCTTGCTGTTCGCCATCGCTCATCATACAAAAGACCTGGTTATTCTTACCATCCATTTTCATCGCCCAAGCCACTCCGGCAGCTTGAGAAATGCCTTGCCCTAGAGATCCAGAAGTATTTTCCAGTCCTGGCAAATTTTGCTCACTGCCATAGGCGAAGTGTGGATGACCTTGCAGTCGTGAATTTAATTGAGCATAGGAGTCGAGTTCCTCAATTGGAAAATAGCCACTACGCGCTAACACAGCATAGAGAGCTGGGCAAGTGTGACCGTTGCTAAGCAAAAAATAATCGCGTTTATCCCAGTCAGGTCTTTTGGGATCAAAGCGCAAAATTTTATTAAAGTATAGGGTGACTAAAACATCAGTAATGCTAAAAGAACCAGCTATATGACCACTTCCAGAAAGCACAGTCATACGTAAAATATCTTGACGAACTTTGCAGGCAATTTTATTTAGTTGTTGGTTAATGCTGGCAGGCATATCAATTTATTTTACGATTTATTTTATTTAAGTTAGGATTTCTTCAATTTTTTTTATCAACACTTCATCATAATTGACTTTGTAAGGCAGCACAATTCTTTCGGCTTTAGTGTCGTTTGGAATGACGATAACAATTTTTTCATTGCCAAGATTTGATTTCAAAAGAACTCCAAGTTTTTTTAGAGTTTCTGCTGATGTTTTGCGTGGCACAAAAATTTCTTGAAAATCTTGACCACGAGAAAACTCCACTTCTTCATCTTTTGGAATAATAATTTTTTCAGCAATGATTTTAAATTCTTCTTCTTCGTGCTGAACTTTGCCGCGCACTAAAACTACCTGATCTTGCTCTAATTGAAAACCAAGCTCTTGATAAGTACGAGG
>CAJBWJ010000039.1 GCA_903959355.1 uncultured bacterium | reverse complement strand
TAGAAAACCAAGAAAAGGCTTCTTTTTCAATATAAATACCATAGTTAGTTAATTTGTATTTTAAGTTTTGAGGAGGAATAACTGCTGTCACATAAACTAAAAAAACTATAGAAATTACAACAGCCACTGGTAAAATTTGTCCAGCAAAGAAAAGAATTAAAGAAACAAGAATCGCAATAATAATAATCGTACTAAAAAATTGACGATTACGTTTTTTAAAAGGTCTTGCTGGAGCAATCCATTCTACGAGTGTTTCTTCAGGAATTGGTTTATAGAATCCAGGAGCTACTCTAGACTTTTCCATATCCGACTGTCCTGGCATACGCACATCAAATTGAGAACCATCATCAGTTGGAACTTCTTGAGACAATTCAGGACCTGGACCCAATTTCTCTTCAGCTTGATTGCCAAAAAGGGCAGTTTTTATCTTTTCAAACATTGCTTCTAATATACACGATTTTGTCTATGTGGTGGAAGAGTTGCTTTATAAGTTTTTACTGTTTAGCTCTTGGCAAATTTGCTGTAAAATATGAATCCAACGAGGAGGTGTCGCATAGTGGTCAATTGCGCTAGTCTTGAAAACTAGAGCTTCACAGCTTCACAGGTTCGAATCCTGTCACCTCCGCATAAATTTTAAGCGCCATTTGGCGCTTTAGTTAAAGCAGCTATTCTAATAATTAAATCGCGAAGAGAAATATCTGATTTTAGAATATATTCAACAGCTCCGAGCCTCTTAGCAGTTTCCAAATCCTGAGCTTGATCTAAATTACTCAAAACAATCAGAGGGACTTCCGAGTGCTGGTTAATTTTAATTTCCTCAATTACTTCTAAACCACTTTTTTTAGGTAAAATTAAATCGCACAAAATTAGTGCTGGTTTTTCTTTTTTGAAAACCTTGATAGCCTCCTCGCCATCGCCTGCTAAAACAGTTTGATATCCGCTAGCCTTTAATTTGGCTACAAGAGTTTTTTGTAAACTTGGATCATCTTCAATTATTAATATTTTTTTCATATTTTTTCTTTGGAAAAGCCTTAATTACTACTCCCGACATAAAATAAATCATAACACAAACCCAATAGGTATTTATGGCGAAGACCCAGGTGAGACCATAAGTGAAAATGTGGAAAATAACGGCACCAACAGCAGCAATTAGAAAAGTTAATTGTGGAAGAACTAATAAAATACTTCTTCTTGGTTTTAATCCTTTCGGTGTAACCTTATAGACTGGTTTTTTATATAAAAGCGCTTTAATAAAAGCTTTAAAATAAACAGGGAAAAGTCCTGCCCACATTTTCATAGACGATGTTCCCTTTGAAAAATTTGAAAACATTTGTAGCGAAATAAAAAAGGAAGGAATACGAAGCAACAGATACCATTCTTTACCTAAAATAATAATTGGGTCATTGGCAACTAAAGAATAAATATTCATCAAATAGATCATTGGAAAAAATAGACCACTAACGATATAAGAGTAACCAATTTCAAAATATTGCAAACGCTTGGAAAAAGTCAAACCTTTTCTAAAAAGAGGATTTTTATATATTAAAAGACGAAGTGTGTCCTGAGCCCACAAACCTCTCTGTTTATAAATTGCTGCCAAATCAGTAGGAGCATCCCCATGTGTAAAACTCTGAGAAACATAAATTGAAGAATAACCATTACTATTCAAAACATAAGAAGTGTATAAATCCTCAACAATATTCCATTCTTGAAAACCACCGATCTTATCTAATGCTGAACGTCTATAAATCACCCCAGAACCACAACTAATACCAACTCCATAGCTATTTTTTCCAGCCTGCATATACTCGTAAAATAAATTTTCATGATTAAAATCATTCACATCGACATCAAAACCCTGACGAGTAGAAACAAAACCTAATTTGTCATTATCGTTAAAAAATCCCAATAATTCATCAAGAATATTTGGGTTGGCCTGCATATCAGCATCCAAAGTCAGAATAAAATTTCCAAAAGCATGCTTGAGTCCGTAATTTAAATTAGCAGCTTTATATGATTTAGCTTCTTTATCGTCTCTAGATAAATAGGTGCAGGCATATTTATCTGCAATTTTTTTCACATCTTCTCTGCCACCATCATCGAGCACATAGATTCTTTTATTTGGATAAAATATTCCTACTGCTGATTTGACAGTTTTTTCAAATAATTTTGCGTCTTCATTTTTGATGGTAATAAAGATATCTACTATTGGTCGCATGGAATGCGGCCCACCACTTAAAACATATTTTCTTTTTCGACTATTAAAAATAAAAATGACATTAAGTAAAATTATTCCAGACTCCAGGAACATGAAAAGCGGATTGGATTTGGTAAAAAAAAGCCAAAAGATATAGATAAGATTGGTGACTAAAGTAATGGTAGCTAATCGACGAAAAGGATTCATGATTCTATTTAGATTATGACTAATATATTGATAAAGTTCTAGTATAGTAGATAAAGTGACCAAGCAAATACAAACTTTATAAAGATGTTAAAATAAAACTCTATGCAAATCTGGCAAGCATTTATACTTGGTATTGTTGAAGGATTAACTGAATTTTTACCAGTCTCTTCTACTTTTCATTTAATTTTTGCCAGTCAATTCTTGCAAATCGCTAACACAGATTTTCTAAAGTTTTTTGAGGTTTTTATACAATCTGGAGCAATCTTAGCAGTTTTATTTTTATATGGCAAAGAATTGTGGACAGATCGATCGCTAGTTAAAAAACTAATCCTATCTTTCATTCCAACCGCCATTATTGGATTTTTACTACATTCCATTATTAAAAATTTCTTTTTTGAAACCAATTGGTTAATGTTGACTGCTTTCGTTACTGTCGGAATCATTTTTATTCTTTACGAATTACAACTAAAAAAGAACAAAAATAAAATTGATAAAGAAATAAAAGACCTTAGCTGGTCACAAAGCATGCTAATTGGTATTGGGCAAGCGATGGCCGTTATTCCAGGTGTTTCTAGATCCGGAGCGGTTATTCTAACCATGATGGCTATGGGTCAAAGTCGCAAAGAAGCTGCCAAGTATTCTTTTCTTTTGGCTTTGCCTACTATCTGCAGCGCAGCTCTTCTAGATATTCTGAAGCTAGAATCTAACACAAGCATATCATCGCAAGAAATCATTCTGCTTTTAGTTGGCTTTTTCTCTGCCTTCATTGTTGCTTTAATAGTTCTTAGATGGTTCATCAGTTTCATTCAAAAAAATACTCTCATTAACTTTGGAATCTATCGAGTTATCCTTGGACTCATTTTGATTCAAAGCTTTCTCGTGATATAAACTAAGAAAATATGTCTGGTCCTTTAATGATTGTTCTAGCTGCTTCGCTTTGGGCTCTCGATGGCATTGTTCGTCGTGGCCTTTATCACTTGCCACCTGTCACCATTGTTTTTTATGAACATTTACTTGGTTCTCTTATTCTTTTACCGATTGTCATAAAGAATCTCAAGCAAGAAAAATTTACCTACAAATTATTGTTAACTAGTTTAGTCGTAGCTCTATTTGGCGGTCTTCTTGGAACACTTTTCATCACCACCGCCCTCATGAAAATTAATTACATTTCCTTCAGTGTGGTTTTCTTGATCCAAAAAATCCAACCACTTTTTGCCATCATTAGTGCCAGCTTGATTCTTAAAGAAAAAATTAGTAAAAAATATCTGAAGTGGGCTTTGCTCGCAATTGTTGCGGTTTTCTTTGTAACTTTCAAAAATGGCCAAGTTAATTTCAGCACCGGCTCAGCCACTGCCATCGCCGCTCTTTATGCCCTTGGCGCTGCTGCTTGTTGGGGCTTTGGCACCACCATATCCAAACTACTTTTGAATCAACTGAAAAATAGCGTTAGTGCCACCATCTTACGTTTTTATTTCTCCACTATTTTGGCTTACGGCGCAGTTTTCTTGTTAAATTCACAAGCCGCACTCGACACGTTAACTAGTAAAGATTACTTAAGTTTGCTTTACATTTCACTAAGTACCGGCCTGTTGGCGATGATTATTTATTACAAGGGTTTGCAAAAAACAGAAGCCAAAGTCGCCACTATTCTGGAATTAGCTTTGCCTTTATTGGCCATTGTCATTGACATGGTCTTTTACAAAAATTTCTTAGCCACTAGCCAATATTTGGCCGCTCTAGTTTTGATGTACGCTATGTATAGAGTCGGAAAAATTGGAATGACTGGCAAAAAAATTAATAGCTAAGGGATTTTTCTACCGCAGAGATATCAGAAGCAATTCTATTTTTTAAATCTTCAAAAGAAGAGAAGTCTTCAACTCCTCGAATAAATTTCTCAATGCTAAAACTGATTTCTTGTTCGTAAATGTCTTCTCTAAAATCAAGCAAATGAATTTCTAAAACATCTTGTTCTTCTTGCAGAACTTTTCTCGGACCAAAAAAGAGAGCGCCCTTATATTTTTTACCTGCCACCAGAACCCAAGCCGCATAAACCCCTTTGGCAAAATTAGTTGGCCAAAGCTGTGGATCTAAATTGACTGTGGCAAAAGCCTGGCTTTTGCCATTACCTAAACCTCTGATAACTACACCATTAATAGCTTTATGATCTGACATTTTTTACATTATAGCGTGATAAAATCAGCTTCGTGATGGAGAATAAAAAAATCAGCCAACATCTAGAAAATACTCTCAAACATCTTTACATTAATCCTTTGGAAAAATGCAATCTCGCTTGCAAAATTTGCTACACCAAAAAAACCAAATTTGTTCTTTCCAAAGAAGCCATTTTAGATTTTGTCGATCGCTACCAAAAAGTCCAAAAGCTCGAATCAATTACTTTTTGTGGTGGGGAAGTTTTTTTGCTTGCTGATTTTGTTGAATTGATTAATGAATTGACAGCTAAAAATATTTTCATTCAAATTATTAGCAATGGCACCATCGATCGTTTGGCAGAAATCAAAGAACCAAACATGGTTAACCTGATTATTTCCTTGGATGGCTTGAAAGATTACCATGATCAAAATCGCGGCATTGGTAATTTTGCCAAAAGTACAGACTTACTTAAAAAAGCCATCGTTCTTGGTTTTCACACGGAAATTTTTTCTATCGTCACCAAAGAAAATTTAGAGCAAATTCCACAATTTGAAGAAGCTCTAGCAACAATCTGTGGCAAAAAAATGGAAATCACTTATCATCCACGTAAACCTAGAACTTATTTAAAAGCCCATCCAATTTCTAACATTCTAGGCACCGTCAAAGGCTTTGAATTTTTGAGCTCACAAGAAATCAACGGGTTAATGAAAACCAAACAAACCTTCCCCCCACAAAATCTTGGTTGCTATCAAATTTCACTCATGTCTAATGGCCAAGTTTACGGTTGTTGCGAAGGTATCACTCCACTTGGAAGCATCACGACTGACTCAGAGGAACTAATCAATAATTTAAAAAATCGCCTGGCAATTTGGGATCATAAAAATTACAATAATAAGTGCTTGGGCTGCGTAGAAAAAGATTTTGTTTGTGGCCTAACCGACAATTTAAAAATAAAAAAATATGAAAATAATTCTTAGTGGATCTTTAGCCATCGATCAAATTATGAGTTTCTCTGGGTCTTTTAGCGAACTGATTCAAAAAGATCATTTAGATAAAATTTCATTTTCAGTTTTAGTAGAAAAACTAACTCGTTCCAATGGTGGCATTGCTGGCAACATTGCCTATTCGCTCGCTGCTCTTGGAGAAAAACCTGTTCTTCTGGTTAGTGCGGGCAAAGATGCAGAAGCTTACATTGATAAATTAAATAAAATTGGCGTCGATACGAGCTTGGTACATTTTAGCCAACTCCCCACTGCCACTTTTAGCGTTCTTAATGATGGTAAAGAAAATCAGATTGGTGGATTCTACGAAGGAGCGATGAGTGATGCCGACTCACTTAATTTTTCTCAATTTGCCACGGAAAAAGAAAATATTTTCGCCGTCATTTCCGCTCATAATCCACAAGCTATGGCTAGACAAGTGCAAGAGTGTCAAACATTTGCTATCAAACTTTTGTATGATCCAGGTCAACAAATTACTAATCTCGCTGCCAACGATTTAGCTGCCGGAATAGAAGCTGCTTCAATTCTGATTCTCAATGAATATGAAATGTCTTTATTGGCACAAAAAATTAATTTAAGCGCAGAAGAAATTATTGCCAAGACAGATTTATGCATCATTACTCTTGGTAAAAATGGCGCTAAATTTTATGAAAAATCTAATAATCACCAAGAACAATTAATCTCCGGAGTCAAACTAGGAAAAGTCCTTGATCCAACCGGTGCTGGCGATGCCTTCCGCGCTGGCTTCCTTTATGCTTATGCTCATGCGTGGAAAACCGCGACTGCGGTCGAGCTAGCTTGCATTGTCGCTTCATTTGCAGTACAAGAAAACGGCACGCAAAATCATCAATTAGACTGGTCAAAAATTAAACAAAGATACGAGGAAACTTATGACAAAAGATTACAAAATTAAAGACATCAAATTAGCTGATTGGGGCAGAATGGAAATTGAGCTGGCTCAAAAAGAAATGCCAGGATTAATGGCCATTCGTAGCGAATACGAAAAGCAAAAACCGCTCAAAGGGGCTCGTATTGCCGGTTCACTGCACATGACCATTCAAACCGCAGTCTTAATTGAAACCTTGGTCGCTCTAGGTGCTAAAGTGCGTTGGGCTTCTTGCAATATTTTCTCCACCCAAGATCATGCTGCTGCTGCGATTGCCGCTGCCGGCATTCCTGTTTTTGCTTGGAAGGGTGAAACTGAAAAAGAGTATTGGTGGACCACCGAACAAACTTTGCAATTTACTGATTCCAAAGGCAAAGTCATTGGCCCAAATATGATCCTAGATGATGGTGGTGATCTGACTGCTTTTGTCCACGAAAAATTCCCACAATTCCTCACAGAAATCAAAGGCGTCTCTGAAGAAACTACTACCGGGGTACACAAACTTTATCAAATGCTCAAGGAAAATAAACTCAAAGTTCCTGCCATTAACGTCAACGACAGCGTGACTAAATCTAAATTCGATAATCTTTATGGTTGTCGTGAGTCTTTGGTTGACGGCATTCGCCGCGCCACTGATGTGATGATCGCTGGCAAAGTGGCTTTTGTCGCTGGCTTTGGCGATGTGGGAAAAGGTAGTGCCGCTTCGCTGCGTAATAACGGAGCTCGCGTCATCGTCAGTGAAGTCGATCCAATTTGTGCTCTGCAAGCAGCTATGGAAGGTTACGAGGTTAAAAGAATTGAAGAAATCATCAAAGAAGTCGATATTTTTGTCACCGCCACCGGCTGTAAAGATATTATCCGCATTGAGCACATGGCCAAAATGAAAGATGCTGCCATTGTTTGTAACATTGGCCACTTCGATATTGAAATTCAAGTCAACGAATTAAATAAATATAAAGGCATTAAGAAAAAACAAATCAAACCACAAGTTGATATCTACACTTTTCCTGATGGTCACCGTCTAATTCTTTTAGCTGAAGGACGTCTAGTTAATCTTGGTTGTGCTACTGGTCATCCTTCTTTCGTGATGTCCAATTCTTTTAGCAATCAAGTTTTAGCTCAAATTGAACTGTTCACTAAGAAGCATGAAGTGGGAGTTTATTTCCTGCCAAAATATTTAGATGAAAAAGTCGCTGCTTTGCACCTAGAACAAATTGGCGTGCATTTGACCAAGCTTTCAGGAGAACAAGCTGAGTATCTTGGAGTTAAAAAAGCTGGACCATTCAAAGCTGATCATTATCGCTATTAATGACATAACAAACGCTCTCAAGTAAAAAAGGTCTGTTTCTGCTAAAATTACCGAATGTTCAATTTAGGAAAAATCTTTGCATTTCCTCAAAAAACCGGCAATCACAATGAAGATTTATATTTAAATAATGTTTTTTATTTAAAAGTCTTAGCTATTTTTCGTTCTATGTATTTCATCGTGCCAGTTTGGGTTTCTATGGAACTCAAATATATCACTTTCACTCAAGTAGCCATCCTCGACATGATTATTCTATTAAGTGGTTTATTACTAGAACTTCCAACTGGAGCGTTAGCCGATTTAGTAGGTAGAAAGATCAGTATTGGCATTTCTTTTTTCTTGAGCGCTTTCGCTTGGTCTCTATTTGCTTACGCCAATAATTTCTCGATTTTTATAGTCGCTAGTCTTTGTTTTGGACTTGCCGACGCTCTACTTAGTGGCTCTTTGGAAGCACTAGTTTTTGATACTCTCAAACAAAATAAAAAAGAAGAAAAATTTAGCGAAATTTATAATACTAATCAAATTATTTTTAATTTCAGCATAGTTTTTGCAACCATAGTTGGTGGCTTGGTTTATGAGAAATATCATCATCTGCCAGCAATGCTCACAGCCTTATCTTTCTTATTAGCTGGACTTATTTCACTTCAATTTATTGAACCAGACATTGATAGCGAAAAATTTACTTTGCGTAATTATTTACTCCAAACCAAAATGGGCTTTAAAGAATTGTTCAAAAACAAGCAAGCCAGAGATATTTCACTTTTTTATATTTTAGTTGGTTCTTTTACTTGGCCGATAGTACTTAGCTTTAAAAATTTTGCTTTGGTCGATCTTTCTGTGAGTGAAAAAAATATTGGCTACATCTTAGCTTTCTTATCTTTAATTTCCGTACAACTGCTACATGTTTTAATTAGAAAAAAACTTTTCGAAAGAATGGATGTGGTTTTTTTAATGCCAGCTATTTTACTTAGCATATTTCTACCTATTAGTTATTTTTACAATGTGCCGAGTATGATCGCTATTATTTTTGTTATTCTAATTCTTTCCTCTATGCGTTGGAATATTCTCGGTAAATTAAGCAACC
>CAJBWJ010000038.1 GCA_903959355.1 uncultured bacterium | reverse complement strand
CATTTCTAATCGTTGAAAGCTTGTCAACAATTTGCAGGAATCTTTCTCTGTTCTGAATTCCTTTTTCAAACGCTTGTTCTTTGGTTACACCAAAGAAATTTGTGTTAATCATTGTGGTCATTTTTTATTTTGATTTAATATACCCACTTAAATTTCTCAGTCTTTCCACCAAAATTAATGAGAAAAACTTAGTCCACACTTTTACATCAAATCTTCTCGTTACAATTTTCCACCAATTAATTAAATCTTGTTTTGATTTGAAGCTGCTAAATTTAGATGAAGTGGCGTGTTTATAGTGATAAATGACTGCCTTATCTGCGAAGGCACAAAACATTCCATGTTGTCTGGCTCTAAGAGCCAAATCAACATCTTCTAGGTAGGCAAAAAAGTCTTTTTCTAGCAAACCAACCTCATTAAAGAGCTTTTTGGTATATAAGGCTGCTGCGCCATCAGGACCGAAAGGCTCATTCATTTTAGTTTTTGGTAAAAAGCTTTGATGATTTAACCAATAATCTTTATTGTTACTTAAACTACATTCTGAATCTTTATTTAGAGCCTCAGCTTTACCTCTCCAAGCAAAACCAAAACCTTGCGAATCTAGGGTTTTGTGGTCACCTAAATATACTTTGCTAGCCACCATATCGGCTTGAGTCTTACGCTGCGTGAGCACCAATTCTGATAACCAAAGTGGAGTCACTTGCGTGTCATCATTAAGAAAAACTACATATTCGCCTTGTGAAGCCGCAATGCCTGCATTTGTGGCACCAACAAAGCCAGTGTTGAAACCCATGCAAATCCACTTAATATCTAATTTGATCTGCTGCAATGAAAAATTGAGGACAGATTTTAAGTTAATTTTAACTTCATCCATTTTTTCTTGGGAGGTGTTGCAGACAATTAAAACTTCGGCTGTTTGATTAGAGATGCTTTTATCAAACTTCAGCTGCTTGAGAGTCTCCAAACAATCTCGCAAATAATCGACATTGCTAAACATAGTTGGGATAACTATCGAGGCTAAGTATTTCATAAAAGCCCAATTAGTCTACAATACTTGAGAGGGAAGGGGAATGGGAGAAAGGAATATCAAGCTATCCAACCAGGACTATATTATTAAACCCTATTTTTATTTCATCAATTTTTGCTTTTAAGTACTCTTCTAACGTTATCTATTGATTTTTCAGCAAATTTTCTTCTGCTTTGTCTTTGTAGTTCAATTACTTTTTCATCAAGTATTTCTTGTATACCAATTTTTAATGCATCAAAATACTCAAGACACTCTTCTTCTGATAACTCGTGAATACCTAAGCTAAGAATTCCATATAAATCTTTGTTTTCAACTAAGAAATTTGGCAAATAGTTTTTTAATAAGTCTATTTTTTCAATCATTCTACTTTTTTGATACAAATCTGCATCCCAGCTCAATTCTTGTTTAGCTTTTAAATGCTCTTGTTCTATTAAATATTCAAATATTCTTCTTAGATAGACAAAAGATCCTATTCCCACCCCATGAGCACGCAACCCCATCCCACGGATAAACTCTTTGAGTTTTTCTTTAGATAAAACATTACCATATTCTTTTATTAATCCTATATTTAAATCAGCTAAAGAAGGATATTGTCCTATTTTTACTACCTTATCCTTGTTTACTAAAAGATAGTATTTATACTCTTCATCGGTTCTTTTACATTTTAAAGTTACACCTTTAATTATTGATTCTTCTTTTAATTCTGACCTCAAACTATTGTAATTACTGTAACCTTCATAAGTAGAATTCTCTTTAATACGAAAATTGTAAGCATCAAATTCACCTCTAAAATTTAATATTTCTAAAAGTTGCTTTCTTTTTGTTTCTGTTTTCGCTAAAACCTCCTCATATAATGGGAGTTCAAAAAAGAAATATTTTGGATCAAATTTATTTATTTCAAACTGTTTTTGATTATCTAAATTAGAATTCATTTCATTTGACTTTCTTTGATGTCTTTTTATATCAAAAAATAGTATTAATAATAAAATGCTAGCATGTGAGATATGTGTCGTCAACTTTTTAGAAAAATTGGTACTTTTTACGGCTGTCACCCTTCGGGTACTAGTCAGACT
>CAJBWJ010000037.1 GCA_903959355.1 uncultured bacterium | reverse complement strand
TTTTTTGGCTATAATTTGATTAAATCTATCTCCATTGCACCTGGTTAAATAGTCCATCAATAAGACCCCGTTTTTAATGTTATAAAATGTGTAGTTATTTTTGATTAAATTCTCTACAATTTTAGTGTAAAGCATTGCTCTTTTAATGTTGTTGTGTGCAGGTTTTCCTGATAATTTTTTCATTTTTTCTAAATCTTGAATGGCGTATTCGATGATTCCTACTCTAAAAAATGCCTTGGCATTATCAACAAAAAGATCAATTGCTTTTTTAGCAATTAACAAAGTTCTTTTAGATTGAAGCTCGCTATATTTTATTTCTTTAAGTTTGCCACTTTTAGTTAAAAACTTATGCTCAAGCTTAATTTGCCTAAGACCTTCTTGGAGATGTTTCTGAGATGATTTGCTGGGGAGAAAGAGAGCGCCGATTAATAGAAATTCTTTTTTTGGTTTTTGTTTATTTATAGCGTAAGATTCGTCTAAATAAGTCAACATCTAAGGCTAAATTATAGCTTATTAAACAAAATAATCATCTAGCAATATAGATTGATATAAAGCCAATAAACAGTTTTTTATCAAGTAAAAATACGCCTTTTTTTCGGGTATTTTTGACAGGTAAATTGTCTGGATTTTTTTATCCCATTTTTATTTAACAGGGATTGTATTTTCCTACAAAAAACCCGTCCTAAATTGACGGGTGTTTTGGTCTCAGAACGTAATCCCGGTGAGGAATAACCTTCTGAGTTAATAGGTATTATAACTTATGTTATAAGATAGTCAACGGCTATCAATATATAAAGTAATAGATCATTTGGCAAACTCGACCACGCTAGCATTGCCTTTATTTTCTTTGCCAAGCTGGCGATCGTTGTAACGCATCTCGGCCATCCATTGATTGACGGAATTAGCCCAAGAGCCGTTACTACTAGGAGTGTATTTACTTTCAATTTGCTCGACAGTGACTAGGCCTTTATCGATGTAATAAGCCTTGAGTTCACGGCCGGCGCGTTCGAAGCCGTCCTCATAGCTATCGAAGTCCAGAGTGCCAGACTTATGAATACCAAAGCCGAGACAATTGTGCGGGGCGCCTGGATTAACGGTTTTGCAGAGATTGGATTCTTGCATGGCAATAGCCGGCAAGAGTCTGAAATCAATCTCATAACGGTCGGCAATCTCCACAATTTTCTTACCGTAAAAATCATAAGGCTGCATTGGTGAGTTATAGCGCTGCAAAAACTTGGCGATAATCTGATCACGCGCATCTTCACTTTCAATAACCGTGGTGACTAACTGAGCGGAGTCCTTGGCCTCTTCTTTGCTCTGAATTTTTGGCAGTGTGGAAAGATCAAATTTGGAAAGCGAGTTATCTTTGGCAATGAAATAAAAACTATAGGCAGAACTCCCCAACAACACTAAAGAGGTGGAGAGCAACAACCAACTAAAAACCAAAAAGAATTTTTTCATCTCTGCCCTTAGTATATCATCGCTCTCGCAAAGCATGCTAAAATGACCTCAAGATAAATGTCAAAAAGACCACTTAGAAAAACTATCTATTCAGCAATCCTTTTTGCCATCTGTCTGTTTGCCACTAGCCTCATAGTAAGTAAGCAACAGGCCCAATCCGCCCTCAACAGCCAAGTCATGGGTATGCACATTATGCAAACTGGCGAGTTAGAGCAATTTAGGCAAGTATATAAGGATGAAGAGTGGCGCTATGTGACCATCCCCTTCACCTTTGCTGATCTGCAGAAAAAAAAGGAATGGCAAGACTTCATGGATCAAGCGGAGAAAATGCGTGTCATTCCTATCCTCCGCCTCTCCACTGGCTTTGACCAAAGTATCAATGCTTGGAAAATTCCCACCCGCAAAAATATCATTGACATGGCAGATTTCCTAGCCAAGCTAGACTGGCATCAGGATGAAAAATTCATTATCGTCTTCAATGAAGTCAATCACGCCGCCGAATGGGGTGGCAAAGTCGACCCCCTGCTCTACGGTGGCATTCTCCAATTCACCAGCTATTGGTTTCACTCTGAAGGATGCAATTTCAAAATCCTCCCCGCCGCTATGGATCTCGCCGCCAACAACAGCGCCATCACCAGAGAAGCCTTTGGTTACCTAGAGAGCCTCATCCAATTCCACCCCGACATCTTTGATAGTATCGACTACTGGAATTCTCATTCTTATCCAAACCCAGACTTTGCTGCCTCACCCAAACGCATTGGCCAAAACTCCGTCCGCGGCTTCCTCTACGAGCTCACTTGGCTCAAGAACAAAACTGGTAAAGATTTCCAAGTCATGATCACCGAAACCGGTTGGGCCTCCTCATACCTAACCAACTACTCCCTAGACGACTACTACTTCTACGCCCTCAACTACATCTGGAGCGACAAACGCGTCAAAGCCGTCACCCCCTTCATCATGAAAGGCAGCCCCGGCCCATTCGCCTCCTTCAGCTTCTTTGATGCACAAGGTAACCCAACAGTCCAACTCTTCTCCCTCCAAAAAGCCATGAAAAGTTACGACGCCCTCACCTTCTAATAGATCTTTATTTCACACCAACTCTAAGGTAAACTAGTGAGGTTCTGATATAGATCAACCCTTGCTCAAAGCAAGTCAAAAAGATTAAAATACCAACCGCGGGTGTAGTACACCGGTAGTATGTCTCCCTTCCAAGGAGAAGAAGCCAGTCCGATTCTGGTCACCCGCTCAGATAAAAAAGACGACTCTAAAGAGTCGTTTTTTTTATCTGAGATGGGTAAAGTAGAAGTGGATTTTTTAAGTCCAAG
>CAJBWJ010000036.1 GCA_903959355.1 uncultured bacterium | reverse complement strand
TTCTTTAGTTCTTAGCCATATGATTCTTAACAAATCTTTTTTCATGATGTAGTGATCAAGCAAAAAGCGCCAACGAATATTATTTACTCTGTCTGGAGCTTCGATCATAGTATCGATGTACCAGAGCGGTTGATAAAAAAAGCTTCCAGATTTAAAACCAGTAATTAAATAAATAAAAGGTAAAGCAAATAAAAGGTAAACAAAGCCAATCAAAAAATTAATGAATTTTTTCTTAAAGATAATTTCTGTTAGTAAATCAAAGGCATAAAGAAGACTCATAATTATCCAGCCATAGGTTTTGAAGCCAATGCTTGTAGCAATAAGGGGGATTAATAAATAATGTCTCGATTTACTGGATAGAAAATCTGGAGTCATTAATAAAAGAACTAAAAACAAAGTGGCAAAAGAAAAAATTAATTGAGGATTAATTAGCATTGAAAAGGTTTGACTTACCCAAAAGCTAGATTCAGTCCAAGTTTGATTCTTAAGAAACCAAGGAATTAAATAGCCAAAATTACCAGCAAAAACTGTCAGTAAAGTCAAAATAATTCCCAAGCGTCTATCTTTAAGACGTCTGCCAAAAGCATAAGCGCTTAAGATTAGTAAGCCAGCAATGATTAGCTGAGAAACTTTATAATTAAGCGTAACAAAAGAGATATGACTGTAAAAATAAAGAGAGGCTACAAAAACATCATAAAAATAATGATAATTTTTTAAAACTAAGGTTGTGCTTGATGGATGATGAGGCGGAAAGTTTTTTAAAACTTCTTGCTCTAGAGCAATGTGCCAATTAGTGTCATAAAGATCTTGTAGATAAACCTGCCCATTTTTAATTTGACCGCTAAAAAACATACCGCTGGCTAAGATCAAAACTCCAATTAGTAGTAAAAGAGCGATTGGCCAACTTTTTTTTATATTTTTTAATGAATTTTTGAAAATTGATAAATTGTTTTTGAAAGCCAAAAACCCAACAGCTCCGCTTCCAAGTAATAAATAGTAACTTTTGTCAGCTAGAAAATACCCCACAAACACAATTAAACTAACTAAAACAGCAATACTCAAAACACTAGCCAAGAGAATGCTTTCCAAACTAGTTAATTTTAATTTTGTTTTTCTAACCAGTAATAGGCCAAAATTCAGATAAGCAAAAAACAAAAGTAAAATAAGTAAAACGAAATTTAACATAATTAATTCTTCTTTATTCCTTCTTTTTTTTCAAGATGTAATCTCTTATCATTAACTATAAATCATATTATGACAAATAAACAGAAAATTTGGTTGGCTTATTTAATTTTAGGAATTTTTGCCTTAGCCATCAGATTGTATAAAATAAGTTATTTGCCAACAGTGATTAGTCATGATGAAATTTTTTATCCAACTCAAGCCAAAGCTTTAGCAGTCAATGGCCGAGGTGTCGATGGAAAGTGGCAGCCAATCAGCTTGACTCCAGAGACAGAACTTTATGCTGAACTGCCTGGACTAGTTATGATGCCAGCTGCTAAATTACTGCCTAATCAACCAATCTTGGCAGCAAGAATAACTCATGTAATTTTTTCTATTTTTATAATTTTCATTTTAGCTGCTCTAGCCTACGAATTGAGCAAAAGTCATAGAGTGGCCTTTTTTACTGCATTTCTGGCTTCTTTTAATCCTTGGATGTTTCAATTCTCTAGAATGGGCTTTGATTCTTTCTTTAGCATCTTCTTTTATTT
>CAJBWJ010000035.1 GCA_903959355.1 uncultured bacterium | reverse complement strand
TATTTTTAACCGCCCTTCTCTCCTTATTGGTTTTATGGTTTTTGGTTTTTAAAGATTATCAAAAGAATAGACTTTTGGGATTCATGCATCTTTCGCAAAGCACTGCGAATTTAGAAGTATCCAGTAAAGAAAGTAGTAGTGCTTATAATGCTAGGCAAGCTTTAATTGCTGTTGGAAGTGGTAGAATTTTTGGTCGCGGCATTGGCCAGGGAGTGCAGTCGCATTTACGTTTTTTACCAGAGAGACAGACTGATTTTATTTTTGCTTCTTTTGCTGAAGAATGGGGATTTATTGGTGCTGTTTTTCTTTTACTTCTTTATTTTATTTTATTGAATTTTATTTTGTATTTGGCCTATAGAATCGAAGATTTTAGACAAAAACTTTATCTTTTGGTTGTATTCACGATGTTTTTAGTTCAAATTTTTATCAACATTGGTATGAATATGGCAATTTTACCAATCACTGGCATCACTTTGCCATTTTTATCTTATGGTGGCAGTAGTGTGATTTCTTTATTTTTTGCTTTAGGAGTGGCTGCATCAATTGCTGATAAGTTTAGAAAAAAAACAGTTCACAGTTTCTATTAAAAAAGATATAAAAAAGGATCAAACCATCGATGTATTTTCTGGTTTGATCTATTGTTGTGTTCATTAATTTTGACTATAATGAAAAACAGGTTCTGATTGCAAACCTATTGTTTTGTTAGTTTTGCTATCTTTTGTATATTTAATTAATTATGAAAGCTTTTTCTCAGCTTCTAGATCTCAAGGCGTTGTCTAAATCGATAAGATTCAGTTGGCAGCAATCCGTCTTTAATTTGTGGAGAAAAAATCTAGCAGATTCTAATAAAAATTTACAAAACGACGCAGTCAAAAGCCCCGCTGTAGCTCTTAGCACTCAAGATAAAATTTGTAATTACTACGCTTCTTTATTAAAAATAGACCGAGCATCTCTTGAAAATGTTTTTATTTCGCAAAACGGAATATCTGTATTTTTCCATGTTTTAGAAAATAATAAAATTAAAGTTCAATTGCAACTGTTTGAACTTAGTCAGCCAGATCATGCTCTATTTTTTCAACCAAAATTAATCGCTGATATTGGTGATACTAACGATGAGTGGGAGTTCTTAGAATTAGTAAAAGTTAACAGTAACTACAAATCTCTTTGGCGTAATGCAAAGCTTGGATTTAAAGAAATCACTTATCCTAACTATTTGATTTCCAATGAAATTGAATTAAAAAATCCACTGCCAAAATTGGCCAAACCATCCGTAAACCCAATTCTTTCGCCAAATAGTCATAATTCTTGGGAAGCTTTTTGTACCTTTAATCCAGCGGCAATTTTTGCTGCTGATAAAGTTCACCTGCTTTACAGAGCTCAGGGACATGACTATATTTCCAAGATTGGTTACGCTTCAAGTGAAGACGGTTTGCAAATCGATCACCGTTCTATTAAACCAATTTACGTGCCAACTCAAGCTTTTGAAGGGGCAAGTATGCCTCCTGGTGATCCTGACAATCCATTTGTTTCTGGAGGAGGTTGTGGTGGTTGTGAAGATCCTAGAGCTACGATTATTAATGACAGAATTTATATGACTTATGTGGCTTATAACGGTTGGGATCATCCTCGCATCGCCATTACTTCCATTGCTTTGACAGATTTTTTAAATGAGCGTTTGCTTTGGGAAAAACCAGTTCTAATCAGTAGACCAGGCATTGTTGATAAGAGTGCTTGTCTTTTCCCAGAAAAAATTAATGGCAAATATGTCATTATGCATCGAGTTTTCCCAAACATTTATATTGATTATGTTGATGACCTAAATTTTAGCGGTCAGACTTTTCTTTCAGAAACACATAAAATTAGACCACGTGACAGAGAATGGTGGGATAGTCGCAAAATTGGGGCCGGTGCTCCGCCACTTAGAACTAAAGATGGCTGGCTGCTAATTTACCAAGCAGTGGATGAGAAAGATGCTAGTGAATACAAAGTTGGCGCCATGCTACTTGATTTAAATGATCCAAGCAAAGTTCTGTATCGATCAACTGCTCCAATTCTTGAGCCAAGAGAAAAATATGAAAATAATGGCTTTAAGTCCGGTGTAGTTTATCCTTGCGGCGCAGTTATTAAAAACGAAATGCTTTTTGTTTATTACGGAGCAGCTGACTCTTATGTTTGTGTCGCTACCGCCAATCTTGAGCAATTTTTATCTGATTTAAAGAAAACTGGTAAAACGACTCTTGATTCTAGCCTTCTTGTGTTAGACACTCAACCTGTATTAAACACTCAATCTAACAATGAATAACATTTCTGTTTTTCGTAATAAAAACAATCCAGTTTTAGTTCCTAATAAGACTATCTTGTGGGAAGCAAAAGCAACTTTTAATCCAAGCATATACTTTGAAGATGGAATTTTTTATTCTTTGTATCGTGCTATTTCTGCAGATCAAGATTATGAGGGTCACAAATTAGGACTTTCAACAATTGGTTATGCCTCTAGTTTTGATGGTATCAGTTTTGATAGCAAAAGACAGTTCGTTAAACCAGAAGAAGAATTTGAGAAATTTGGATGTGAAGATCCACGTTTTGTTATGATTGATGATGAATTTCTGATTACGTACACTGCTATTAGTGCTTGGCCTCCTAGTGGCAATAGTATTAAGGTCGCGATTGCTTTTAGTGATGATTTAGAAACTGTTAAAGAAAGACATCTAGTTACTCCATTTAATGCTAAGGCAATGGTTTTTTTCCCAGAAAAAATTAATGGTAAATATGCTGCTGTTTTAACTGTTCATACCGATCAACCACCTTCAAGAATTGCAATTGCCTATTTTGAAAAAAGAAGCGACATTTATGACCAAGCTTATTGGCAGGATTGGTATGCACATTTAGACGAACACACTCTGGCTGTTTCTAGATTAAACACCGATCAAGTCGAGGTAGGAGCAGTGCCAGTTAAAACTGTTGATGGTTGGGTTTTGATATATTCGCACATTCAAAATTATTTTAATGCTGGTGAAAGAATTTTTGGAGTTGAGGCTTTGCTTTTAGACTTAAACACTCCAGAGCGAATTATTGGTCGAACCACAGAATCTCTTTTTAGTGCACAAGAAAACTACGAAAAAAATGGTGAAGTAGCCAATGTTGTTTTCCCTAGCGGCGCTGTAATAGTTAATGATGAATTTAGAATTTATTATGGTGCTGCTGATACGGTTGGAGCTTTTGTTAGTGTCAAGTTAGCCATTTTTCTGAGTTTATTAAAACAAAGTCCATATAAAGAAGTTATAAAACTACGACGTTTTGTTAATAATCCAATTTTAGTGCCTAAAGCTGATCGAGCTTGGCAAGCTCAAGCTGTTTTTAATGCAGGAGCTGTTTATTTAAATAATAAAGTATTTATGTTGTATCGAGCAATGTCCTTGGACAATACTTCAACAATCGGTTGTGCAATTAGCGAAGACGGCTTCGTTTTTAATGATTTATCTTATTCGCCTGTTTATGTGCCACGCATGAATTTTGAAACAAAAAAAGAAGCCAATGGTTTCTCTGGCTGTGAAGATCCAAGATTAACGATTATTGATGACAGAGTTTATATGTTCTATACGGCTTATGAAGGCATTAGTCCTCCCAAAGTAGCTTTAACTTCAATTCTTGTTGATGATTTTGTAAATTCACGCTGGCTTTGGCAGGAACCAATTGCCATTTCTAACCCAGATATTGATGATAAAAATGCCTGTCTTTTCCCTGAAAAAATTAATGGCCGTTTTGTCATTTTACATCGTGCTGCCGGTCACGATATCGCCATTGATTATATCGATTCACTAGAAGAATTCAAAAATGGCCTTCAACTAGAGAAAGAAGGAATTATTTCTGCTCGTCCTGGTCACTGGGATGGAGCCAAAATTGGTATTTCCGGACCACCTATCAAGACAGAAAAAGGTTGGTTGTTAATTTATCACGGCGTAAGTGAGGTTGATCGCAATTATCGCTTAGGCTATCTGATTCTAGATTTAGGAGATCCATTCAAAATTTTGTATCGCAGTGAATACCCTATTCTTGAACCTGAAACCGATTTTGAGAAGTTTGGCGTGGTTAATAACGTTGTTTTTTCATGTGGAGCTGTTGTTAAAGATGGACTGCTTTTTGTTTACTATGGCGGTGCAGATAAGGTTATGGCCGTGGCAACTTTACCAATTAATCAGTTTCTAGATGTGCTTAGTGAAAATAAATAATAATTTGTATGTTTTTTTTCAAGCAAGTCTGATATAATTCAACCTCGTTATGTCAAAGTACGCAATCATTCAATTACAAGGCAAGCAATATCAAGTCGAAGAGGGCGATTCATTTTTGGTCGACCAACTCGATAAAGAAGCTGGCGAAAAGTTCGACGTCACTGATGTTCTATTAGTGGTTGAAGGAGCAGATCGCAAAATTGGTCAACCTCTAGTCGAGGGTGCCAAAGTTTCTTGTGAATTAGTTTCCAATCAAAGAGGCGAGAAAATTCGCGTCGCTAAATATAAGTCTAAATCTAGATACCGTAAGGTGCATGGTCACCGTCAGTATCAAAGCACTGTCAAAATTCTTAAGATTGCTTAAGAAGTCTGTGCTTGATTGCCTGCTATGTCCAAATTTCTAATTCTTTTTGGTAACACCACTCTTCTTTCTAAATTAGAGTTTGAGTCTTCCTATCCAAATTGTTTATTACATCAACTAGATGAGCATCTCTTTCTTTTTGAAGCAGAACCAGAGCTTGCTTATGGCATGATGGCTGTTCTTGGTGGTACTGTCAAATTATTTGAAATAGTCAAGGAATTTGATAATAAAATCACCGATAAAGAATTAATTGAAGAAATTGTTCTTTTATTGCTCAATCAAAGTAACGAGCCATATTTCAATCTAAGTCAAATTGGCAAAGGCCAACGTAGCGTTAGCAATGCCGACATCAAAGATTTAATTAAAGAAAATGGCAAAAAAGCCAGATATTTTTCAAGTAATCCAAGTGAAAGTGCTCTTCTCTCTCACAAGAGTAAAGCTACTGAGCTGCTTACTTATAACCTCATGGATGAGGATAAATTGCTTTTGGCTCAAATCAAAGGTGTCCAAGATATTGATGATTGGACTAATCGTGATCGCGCTAAGCCATATGCTGACCGTAAAAAAGGTATGTTACCTCCAAAAGTTGCTCGTATGATGGTTAATATTGCTCTCGGCCAGTGGCAACAAAAAAATGAAGGCAAGCCAGTCCTTTACGATCCATTCTGTGGTACTGGTACAGTTTTGCTTGAAGCGGGTATGAGAAATCTTGATGTTCATGGTTCAGATATTGATCAGCAAGCAGTTTTCGGTACTAGAGACAATCTAGAATGGTTTAAAAAAGAATACAACATTAACATTGCTAGTAAAGCTTTTTACATGGATGCTAGTCATGTTAACAAAGAAGAATTTGATACTAAAATCGATCTTTTGGTAACAGAGCCTTTCCTTGGCAAACAAACTCCTAGAGATCAAGAATTAGCTAATGTTTTCAAAGGTCTAGAAAAAATGTATTTAGGTTCTTTTAAATCATTTTCTAGTGTTCTGAATGATGGCGCCATTGTGGCCATTGTTTTTCCAAAGGTCCAATTAGCTAAAAGAACATATTCTCTTGAGGCTTTAATTGACAAATTAAAGGCAAAAGGATACAATCTTTTGGTCGAACCGGTCCTCTATGCTCGAGAAGGAGCTAGAGTCATTAGACAAATTTGTATATTTACTTACAGTCAGAAACAAAATAATACTTAAGAAAAAAGGTCAAATAATATGGCACACGTCAAAGGTTCAGGTAGCGTTAATCAGCATGCACAAGGCGCCCGTCACGGCAAACGTTTTGGTGTAAAGAAATACGCAGGTGAAAAAATTTCTGTTGGTCAAGTCATTGTTCGCCAAAAAGGCGCTAAATACAAAGCTGGCAAAGGTGTCGCTTTCGGTCACGATTGGACAGTTTTTGCTATGATTGATGGTGTCATCAAATTTAGCAAAAAATTTGGCAAGACCGTAGTTAACGTCGTTAAGAGTTAACTAGATTCTTCATAATTCAGTTTTTCCCGTGAAAATTTTGATCTATTGTGTTATATATAATGTATGACACAAAATGTTCAAAAACTCGCCATTAATTATTTACAACCTAATCCATTTCAACCTCGAGATAAAGTCAAAAAAGAAGACATCGAAGAATTAGTTGAATCAATTCGTATTCATGGCATTTTGGAGCCAATCGTTGTCGCAGAAACTCCAGCTGGTTATCAGATTATTGCCGGAGAGAGACGTTGGCGCGCAGCCAAAATAGTTGGCATAGAAGAAGTGCCAGTTTTCATCAAAAAAACCAGCCCACAAGGCATGCTCGAAATGGCTATCGTTGAAAATGTACAACGCTACGATCTCAATCCAATTGAAAGAGCTCAATCTTTTCAGCGTTTGCAACGAGAATTCAATTTGCCAACTAGCGAAGTGGCCAAAAGAATTGGCAAATCCCCAGCTTATATCAGTAATAGTCTCAAGCTTTTGAGCTTGCCAGATGCCATCAGTGACGGCTTACTTAGTGATCAAATCAGTGAGGGTCATGCTCGTGCACTGGCTAGCATTTCCTCTCAAGAAGAGATGATCGCTTGTTACAGAGTTGTTCTCAAAGAGAATGCCTCCGTTCGTCGTACTGAAGAATTGGTGAGACGCGTCAAAAATAATCAGCTAACTACCAGTAAAAAAGACGACGGTCGTGGTCGACCATTAACTCAGAATGAGCAAGAAGTAGCTGTTTGGGAAAATAAACTACGTGAATATTTTAACAATAAAGCCAGTCTTAAAGTTATTCGCTCTCGTAAGCAAACTAAAGTAACGATTACTCTAGACGGTCCTCCAGACAAAACTCAAGAAGATCTGCAAAAACTAATGAAGATTGCTGCTTAGTTTATTTGTCTGGGGTTATATTTAAAAGAATCATCAATTTATCAGCCACTCTGTACCACAGAGGGGCGGCCGTTTCGGCCGCCCAAGGACTAGACTTGGGATTTTCTAATTTGACTAACATAGTAAATCTTGGATTGCTGGCTGGAGCGAAACCGATAAAACTAGCAATTGTTTCATTTTCTTTATAGCCACCATTTGGATCTGGAACTTGAGAAGTACCTGTTTTGGCGGCAACAGTGTATTTATTCGAGGCAATCCATTGTGCCTCTCCATGAAGAGCTGCTTCAATCATCATTGTCGTGACGGTTGCTGCTGATTCTTTTGAAATAATTTGCTCTCTTTCTTTAACTTCTGAAGCTATTTCAGCTTGGCTTTGTTGATCAAAAACTTTATCAACAATAATTGGTTCTAGCATTTTACCCTGATTGGCGATGACGTTAACAGCGCGCAGCAATTCTAAACTATTAGTGCTAATACCTTGTCCAAAGGAAATAGTAGCTGTTTCGACTGGACCGATTTTGCTAGGAAAAGGTGTGCGAGTATCATCTTGAAGATCAATGTTTATATTATTGCCAATTCCAAATTTTTTAAGATAAGAAACTAGGCGATCAGCGCCTAATAAATCGCTAATAAACATCATGGCGGTATTATCAGATTTAGCATAACCGCTGATCATGGAAATGTCTGGATTGTAAACATCATTCCAGGTTCTAATTGAATAGCCAGCAATTTGTCTTGGGCCAGAACATTTTGGACAAGTAGTATCTTTGTTAATTACTCCGCTATCAATGCCCGCAGCAATAGTCAGAGTTTTAAAAGTTGATCCTGGTTCATAAAGCCTGGTCAAGCTAGGATTTTTAATTACATCGCTATCATATTTGAAATATTGCCATTGCTTATAACTTGGCCAAGCAGCTAAAGCTAGAATTTTACCAGTTTTACTATCAAGAATAATAACTTCTCCGCGATCGGCCTGATATTTTTCAATTCCATAAGCCAAGTTTTGTTCTGCCAAATTTTGAATATCGCGACGAATGGTCAAAGTAATGTCTCTGCCATTTAAATTTTTGCTATCATATTTTTGACCAGCTAGGAGAAAACCCAAAGCATCCATTTTAAATAAACTGTTTTCTGATCTGGCTTTCAATTCATCTTCTAAAGCGCCTTCAATACCATAGCGACCAATTTCGTTGGCGTTTTCATCTCTTCCAACAAAACCAGTCAAGTGAGCAGCCATAGAAGCTTCTGGATAAAATCTCTCGTAATTTTCATCAAAAGCTAAATATTGATTGTTTATACTTTCAATTTTTGCTTTGCTTTCCTGACTTAAATTATCTAATAACTTTGGCCAATTACCTTTGCTTTGAAATTTTTGAATAATGTTTTGTTCAATCTCTTTTTTAAGTTCTTGTTTTTGAACACTTGAGCTAGCTTCAGAATATCGCCAATCTTCGACAGCAATTTCACTTAATTTGTAAGCTAAATAGTTTGGATCTCCTTGAAAGTTTTTTTTATCAAGCTTAAGATCATAAACTCTTTTATTACCAACTAAAAGATAATTATCACTAGTAAAAATTTGTCCACGAAGGCCTTTATTTTCTAGTTTACGAAGAGTTTGAGCTTCTCCTTCTTCTTTAAGTTGTCGACCTTTGATGATTTGCCAATAGAAAAGTCTGCCTACAATTATGAATAGACCCAAAAAAAACAGGGAAAAGAAAATATTTTTTCTTGAGTGATTGATTTCTGCTTCTTGTTCTCTCATTACAACTCTTTATTTAAGAGCTAAGTTTGAAGAGCTTCTGCTGATCGAGGTGACATCAGAAATAGCGACGAAGCCATTGTTTTCTTTTTGCTCTAATTCTTTTATAGCAATTCTTTTTGCTAAATCTTCAGCAATTTCATTTTTTTGGATTTGCAGCGAAGCTTTTTTGTTTTCTAGAAAACTAATTTTTTGACCATAGCCAATATTTTGACTAAGGGTAAAAACAGTTACCAGAACTTGAGCTAAAACTGCAGTGCTTAATAATCCGTAGTAAATTGCTAAATTCTTTTTCATATTTTTATAAAGCTACTGCTCTTAATTTGGCGCTTCTAGAACGAGGGTTAATTGCTAATTCCTCTTCTGAAGCTTGAATTGCTTTCTTGTTAATAAGTTTGCCAATGTTAGTGGCTTCAATTTGTTTAAAAAAAGTTTTTACCAAGCGATCTTCTCCTTCATGAAAAGCGATGCAAACTAATCTTTTATCTATTGCTTTGCTTTCTTGCAAAATCCTTAATGCTTTAGGCAGAGTTTCTTCAATATTGCTTAATTCATCATTCACAATAATGCGTAAAGCTTGAAAAGTTTTAGTAGCAGCGTGAATTTTTCCTCTAGCTCTTTGACCTTTAACTTGATCAACAATGTCAACTAAAGTGCCAACTTTATCTAAGCTATTTGGATCTTTCTTGCGCACCTGAATAATTCTTTTGGCGATTGCTCTAGCATCATTTTCTCCGCCGTATTCAAAAAGCATTTTAGCTAATTGTTTTTCGTCAATTAATTTAAGCAAGTCGCAGGCTTTAACACCCAAACGCTCATCCATACGCATATCTAGAATTTCTTCTCTGGCTTCAAAACTAAAACCTCTATCTTTAGACATAAGCTGATCGGTTGAAGTACCAAAATCAAAGAAAATACCACTGATCTCTAGGTTTAAACTTTTTTTAAGGTTCAACAGACTTTCATTCATTTTGTTAAAGTTTTCTCTAAGCAAAATGAGTTGATTACTGTTAATTTCTTTACTAAAAAGCTCTTTCGCTTTTTCAATACTTCTTTCGTCAAAGTCAAAAGCTATAACTTTAGCTCCTTTATTTAGAATTTCTCTGCTATGTCCACCTCGGCCAAAAGTGGCATCGATGTAGTAGCAATCCTTTTGTGGATTTAATGTTTCTAATACTTCTTTGACTAGAACGGCTTGATGTTGTTGACTGTCTTTATTCATTTTATTTTTCTAGATTTATGCTTTCGGCTAGGTTTTCAACCTGACCTTCAATTTGCTCTATATAGTTGTGATATTTATCTTGATCCCAAACTTCCAGGTGATCTAAGCTTCCAACTACCACAACGTTTTTTTGCAAATCAGCAAACTTAATCAAGTAATCGGGCAGATTTACTCGACCATTCTCATCAGTCTCAACTTCTTTAGCTTCATTGGTCATCAATCTGACCAAATCGCGATTCGCTTTTTTTGTAAAAGAGCTTTGAGCAATTTTTTCTAATTCTTTCTTAAAATTGCTCTCTTGTAATAAAAATAGGCAGCCATCTAAACCTCTAGTAACAATCCACTGCCTGCTCACCTCTCGAAACTTGGCTGGCAGCGATAAGCGGCCATTAGCTTCCAAGTGGTGATAATATTTACCAATCAGCATTTTGTTAATCTTATAAGCCTATTTACCATTTATTACCATGATCAAGTTTATCTAAGAAAAAAAGTCTTGTAAATACGAAGTTTGCTTCGGGTTTGAAGACAAAGAAAAAAGAGTCCTCTTTTCCAGTATTAAGGGACTTTAAAATCAGAAAAAGAAGATTGTTTTTGGAGTAAATAGATATAAGTATATCAAAATAGATCAATAAAGATCTTGATATATCAATTAAAAAAAATAAGAGGTGAAATTAGCAGAGAATATTGATGACTGCTAAAAGTGCTTGGCAATTATTTACAAACTGTAGAATTATTTTTTGATCAGTAAATAAACATCCATGGCTGGGCCATTAGTCTTAACTACGCCTTCAGCGTATTTACTGTCCATTTTTTGCCATTTGGAGCCGTCATAACCCATCATCTGTCCATCTTCACTAGAACGAATGCTGACATCAAAGTTACTGCTAACGGTTTTAAGTGATTTTTCTGTACTGACAGTATATGGATCAGATAGCAATTCTCCTTTTAATCCAGAAGGATATCCTGGTGAATTATAGATGACGACGTAAGAATGCTTGCTAAGTTCTTGGTTGCTAATTGAAAATTTAGTATCTTGAGAACTAAACTCACTAGCTTTATCGCTATTGGCGAAATATCTCCAAGCAGATTTGACTGCATAGTTTTCTCCACCAGTAAACTGAGCTAGAAAATTGCCACCTTTAATATCTTCATGATAAGTGATAGCGCCACCAGCTGATTGAGAGCCAAAAAGCTTTTTATCAGAAATTGGTAATTTATCTAATTTAATCATTCCCCCAAAACCTTGCAGCATAGAGCCGGTTTGATATTCCATCTCATAATCTAGCTGACTTGCAACTTTTTTAACTTCTGAAACAGTAATGGTAATGTAGTGACCATCGCTGCTTGGTTCGAGACGCAAATATGGTCGGTCAGCAACAGCAATAATATTAACTGGACTTTGGACTTTTTTCTTGGTGCTGGTAGTAGCGACTGGAGCAGCAGCTTTTTTATTTTTATTGATGAAGAAAACTACACCGATAATTAATAAAATTGCGATTGGCAAAGCGATTAGTAATTTTTTCTTTGTTGCTGCGTTTATATTTTGCATAGTTTCTAGGCTAACATATTAATAAGCTTCTGTTCAAGATCTGACAGTGCCACCACCTCTTGTGAGGCGTTGTCGCGTTGACGAATGGTGACAGTGCCTTTTTCTAAAGTATCAAAATCAATGGTAATGCAGTAAGGAGTACCTAGTTCATCTTGTGAAAGATAGCGTTTGCCGATATTGCCACGTTCATCCCAGGCAACAGAATATTTTTTACTAAGATTTGTAAAAACTTCTCTAGCTTTGCTAACTAACTCTTCTTTATTTTTAAGAAGTGGAAAAACAGCTAATTGATAAGGAGCAAGTTTTTGATCAAGTTTAAGGACAAGGCGATTTTTTTCTTCATCTTTATGGAAGGCATCACAAAGCACCATTAGAAATAAACGATTGATACCAACTGCTGGTTCGATGACATGGGGAATGAATTTTTTCATGGTGAAAGGATCGGTATACTCCAGACTCTTGCCAGAAAATTGCATATGTTGTTTGAGATCGTAGTCGGTGCGGTAAGCAATACCCCAAAGCTCTTTCCAGCCAAAAGGATAGAGATATTCAAGATCATAGGTGTCTTTACTGTAAAAACTACGCTCAGCATCGTCATGACGACGCCAGCGTAAGCGATTTTCATCTATGCCAAGAATTTCTGTGACGAAATACCACATTTTATCTTGCCAGTCTTTAAATAATTCTTCCCAATTACTGGTCTCTGGATCGAAAAAGTATTCGATTTCAGCTTGCTCGAATTCCAAAGTTCTAAAAACAAATTGGCCAGTGGTTATTTCATTACGGAAACTCTTGCCAATTTGGCCAACACCAAAAGGTAATTTGACGCGATTGCTGTCTAGAATTTGCTTGAAGTTAGAAAAAATGCCTTGAGCAGTTTCACCTCTTAGGTAAGCTTTTTGACTGGCATCAGCGACGACACCGATAGAAGTCTCAAATAATAAATTAAAGTTTTTAACTTCATTAATCTCGTTACCATCTGGAGATTTGACTTTGTTCTCTACTAGAAACTTATTCATTTCTTCGATTTTCATGGATTCAATAACTGGCGCATTGGCAATTGGATGCTTTTCTAAGAAGGCTTCAATCAAATGATCAGCGCGATATCTTTTGTGATTAACTTTGTCTTCGACCATCGGATCAGCAAAAGAATTGACATGACCGGATGCTTCCCAGGTTTTTGGGTGCAAAATGATTTGGCTATCAAGTCCAACCATATCTTCTCTTTTACTAATGAAAAATTCCCACCAGAGGTTTTTGATTTTACGTAAAATCTCGACACCAGCTGGACCGTATTCGTAGGAATTAGCTAAACCGCCATAAATTTCTGAGGTTTGGTAAACAAAACCACGACGCTTAGATAAGGAGGTGATTTCTTCAAGAGTAACAGTTGGTTTAATATCTGGCATAAGATGCTTTTGATTATATTTCGGACCCTGTTTATTTGCAATGAATTGCAAATAAACAGCAGGTACGAAAAATACCTTGCGTGAATTTCGGACCCTGTTCTTTTGCAATGAATTGCAAAAAACAGCAGGTACGAAAGATGCTGTGCATACACTGGAGGAGTTATTCTAGCCAACCTTCAAGAACTCGAAGCTTTTCATTTTCTTTTCTGTAATTTCAGCCACATAGTCCAAAATATTTGAGTGAGCAGTATCTTTTAGATCCTGGTAGCCAAGAGCTCTAATCAATTCTTGGAGAAGCAATTTAATTTTGTCATTTCTTTTGGTTTCACTCAGCAGTTCTTCATGAATGGCAAAAGCCAATAAGCTTGTTTCATAGTCAATAAAATCTTCCACAAAAAGGCGATCGAAAATTTCTAAAATTTGAGAAAGTTGAGAAATACCGGCTAGAGATTGGCGAGCGGTTGTTGCCTCGGCAATTAATTTACTTTGAGTGAGAATTGGCATTGATTTGGTTTCAATTAGAAAAACTTGAGCTAAATTGCCAGGTTCGAGAATAGCACGATTGCTAGACTTAAGCTTGCGTACGCCTTTAGCCACGCAAACGATTTTGCCTCGGTCTTTGGACAATAAAGTAACAATGCGATCTGTTTCGCCAGTATTAACTCTTTTGAGAATGAGCGCTTCTGTCTTGAAAGAATGAGTCATATAAATTAGACAGATCTAATTAAAAAGCAGTGCTGTAATCTAAATCTTTGGTTAGAGTAAACTGCTCTTCTCCGCCAGTGACGTCGATTAGCATTGGAATGGAATCGATACCACCTTGTTTCCACATTTTCAAATTATAATTAACAGTGTCAGTATATGGGACAGTGTAGCTTAAATTAATTTTAGCTAAGCCCATTGGTTCAAGGCTAAAATAGCCATCAATGACAGTCATATTGCCTTCTTCATAGGTGCTAGCTTCATTACTAATACCTTGAATACTAATTAATTCTGAGCCTTTTGGCAGGTAGATTCTGAGCCAATCATTTAGAGTTGAGTTGAGACAAAGTAGGCCAGCTTCAAGATTACAGTTGTCAGCTTTACGATTGTTTTTATAAGTAATCTCGACAGTTTTTTCTAAACGGCCGTCAATTGGAGCTTTGATAGTTTGCTTGACTTCATAGTTAGTGAAAAGGTTAGATTTTGCACCGCCTAAATTAGCATCAACGATGGCTAAGAAATCCATATTTTGGCCCATTTGCCATCCTTTGAAGTTATTCTTGAGTTCATAGAGTCTGCCAGCAGCATTAATTTGTTCGGCAGCTTTTTGGGTGTTTTCGTCCATGAAATACATTTGTACATGACGACCTTCGATGCTACTTAAAGCAACCTGAAATAACTCTGGGAATCTAGCTTTATCTAGATCATAGGTTTTGGCTAAAATAGATTTCATCAGTGGACCAAGTACACCTTTGCGATCTTCACGTAAGTATGGAGTTGGTTTAGTAATAATTTCTGATAAAGCATAAACTACCTGAGGACAGTCACATTTAATGTTGTTCTCAGCTGAAAAGACACCATATCCTGGAGCGTCAACTGGACCAATAATACGAAGCAATTCGCTAAGGACAGAAGTATCAACAGCGATGATGCCATCGATGTCAGTTGCTTCGCCTTTAACTGTTTTGTAATTAACATAAAATTCATCCATGGCGACTTTGAAATCTGGAGAGATATTCATATCGCGTAAGTGATAATACTTTTCAGTAACTAAGTATTTACCAAGAACTGGAGGAATAGCAATTTTTTTAGTGAATTTTTGATCAAGAGCATAGATGTCATCAGATTTTTCTGAAGTCACGACGCCCTTTTCAATGTTGATGATGGCGTAGGCAGTTAGGAAACCACCGGTTGGACGAAGTTCATTATCGTTTTGAAATAAAACTAAATATTTTTGTTTCTTTTCTGCTCCGGCCATTTTACCGAGCGAGGCAATGACTGGTTTGTAGTCAGAGAAAGTTTGGCTAAAAATACTGGCTGATTTTTGTACTTGAACTAATTTAGCTTTTATTTCTTTGCCAGCGAATTTTTCTGGATAATGATTTGGATCAATGCTATTTAAGATGGAAACAATTGTTTTGGTTTCATTGTCAATTTCATCAATGGTTGGTTGAATTTGCTTGAGTGTTTCTAAGATTAGAACGATACGATCTTGAGTGGTGCCACCGGCAAAGGTACCCTCTCCTTGAAAACCTAGCAAGTCTGCATAAGGAACTAGAGAATCAAGGCTTTTTTTGGCAATGTTGAAACCGTGATCGGCAGCTTCAAAGACTTTTTTGCCATCGTTGTAATA
>CAJBWJ010000034.1 GCA_903959355.1 uncultured bacterium | reverse complement strand
CTGCACTAATATTAAAATCATGTGCTTTCCAATGAGAAAAGTCTTTGAATTCAGTCAATTTTGACTGATATTTAGAGAATATCTCAGTTCCAGGATATGGGGTCAAATAATGCAAATGAATAAAAACCGGTTTTAATTCTTTTGCCAATTTTAATGTTTGATAAATTTCTTCTATGGTTTCTGTAGGATGTCCTATTATTAAATTTGTCGTCGCAGCTATTCCGACAGTGTGTAATAAAGACATTCCCCTTTTTAGATCTGATAGTTTTTCTCCTTTTTTTATTAAGGCTAAAATTCTATCGCTGCCAGACTCCACTCCCAAAGACATTCCAAAACAACCAGCCTTCTTCATCCATTGAAGCAATTCTAAATCTAGAGAGTCTAATCTCGTTGCAACTGTCCAAGATATTTTTATCTTTCTATTAATAATTTCCTTACACAAATCAATTACTCTACCTCGATTAATTGTAAACAAATCATCTTCAAAAGAAATTGCATTGACACCAAAATTATTAACCAAATATTCAATTTCATCAGCAGTTCTCTTTGCTGATTGGAAACGATATCTTTTGCCAACACTATTTCGAATTGAAGGAGAACAAAAATTGCAATGGAAAGGACAGCCTCGAGAACTGAGTAAGAATCCCCATTTTATTTTGTTTCTTACAAAAACACTTTTGGAAGTTACTTGATAAGAATCTTTGCGTATTGGAAAGTTTTCATACAAAAGATGATGTGCCATAAAAGGCAATGCATCTAAATTAATTTGATTTCTAAGCTTGTATCTTATTAATTTTTTATGATGTAAAAATGCGATACCTGCAACTTCAGATTTAATGATTTGACTTAGATATTTATTTTTATATTTCGAAATAAATTCTATTAATTCAAAAACACTTTCTTCAGTTTCACCAAAAACAGCAAAGTCTGCATGACTCTGCTTTAAAAATAATTCTGTTTGTTGATCAACAATTGGACTGAAAACAATAACTATGCAATTTTTATTTTTATTTTTTAATTTTTTAATTAAATCAATTACTTCTTGATTGACGAAGGGTTGAAAATGAATAATGAAAACATCAGATTTTTCTTTCAAAGAAATTTTTTGAAAAGAAACCTCATCTAAGTGCATGACTTCGTTGTCGAAGTGTTTATATTTAATTTTATTTTTTTCCAAAAAAGCTGCGATGTTTAATAATTCAAAAGAAGGAATTCTATCCCTAGGATGGATTGGCTCTTCTACATTGAAAAATTCTATTATTCTAATTAATGAAACTTTCATTCTAAATTACGCTCTCTTTTATTTTTTTATTTGATAAATATTGATTAGTTGGTAAGTAAATTATTTTTTCAAAAAAATCAGATTTTTTTTGTGAAAAAGTTTTATTTTTTACTAATTCTGGCAAGTAAGTACAATAATCTTTTTGAACATCTATGTTTTGTCGCCACATTTGCCAAATAAAGCCATCAATATCGTCGACCAATATTGGAAATTGAAAACAAAAATCCTGATCAGACTGTTTATTTTTTAACAAAGAAAACCATTTTTTTGCAATCTCTTTTCTTTTTAGAATAATTTTATTTACCTTGGGACTAAGCTTAGTTAACTGCATTAATAACAATTTTTTCTGAAAATTGCTTAAATCATAAATAAATTTTGGCTTATTTTTAGTCTTATCAAATAAATCAGCCTCAATTTTTCTACCCTTAGACATGTAGGTTAAAGCTAAAGCTGGCTTCATTATTAAATAAGAAAAGAATGGCTGAGAAATTATTGTATATAAACAAGCTTTTAACAAAATAGTGAGATCATTAATTAAGCTTTCATTCTTTATAAGACTATCTTCAACAAATTTAGAAAGCTCATCATTATTAGTAGCCAATGCTCCTCCTCCAAAAGATGTTGTGAATTTTCCAGGCCCAAAACTCAAGCATTTAATGCTTTCTGAGTTGGATTTTTTATCTTTTTTAGGTAAAAGACTATCAATTCCAAATGAATGAGCACAATCTTCAAATATGACGAGCTTATTTTTATTAATTAAATCCTTAATTTCACTCAAGTCGTATATTTTGCCATGAACATGGGTAATAATTATTCCTAGGGTTTTTTTTGATATCAACTTACTTAGTTCTTTTTTATCAATTAAAAGTGTTTTTTGATCAACTGGAATAAATTTAACAACAAATCCAGTTTTAATTGCACAGCTTAAATTGCTATGAAAAGAATACTCTGGCAACAAAATTTCATTTCTTGAAGGTAATTTTAGTCTAAAAAATTCCAAAGATTTTAATAGAGTAGATCTCATGGACGAAGCAAAAACTACATTGCTTCTTTTAGTAACAATTGAAACTTCTTTTTTACTTAAATTTTCTAGATTTGAATTGCTTGAAAAAAATTGTTGAAAAAATAAAGGAATATCTGAAATTGTAAATGGTACGGTCTGACGTAGGTAAAATCTAAACATTTCCATAACTATAAACAAGTATTTGAAACACATCAAGCCAACAATTTATTTTTTCATTTCTTTTTTTATCCAATCAAAAGTTTTTTTCATACCACAATCAAGTGATATTGATGGCTGCCAATTAAAACAATTTAATATAAAGGTGTTATCGCTGCTTCTACCGCGAACTCCTCTTGGGGCTTTTAAGTTAAATTTTCTTTTTAATTCAACTCCAGCTATTTTTTCGACGATACCAACCAATTCATTAATCGTGACTAATTCTTCTGTTCCCAAATTGATAGGCTCAGCAACTTCGCCGTGCATGATAAGATCGATACCTTTAAGACAATCATCTATATACATAAAAGTTCTTGACTGTTCACCATCCCCCCAAATTTCAATTTCTTTTTTATTATTGCTTACAGCTTCAATAACTTTACGAATAAGAGCAGCTGGAGCTTTTTCTCTGCCACCCTTGTATTCGCCATAAGGGCCATAAACGTTATGAAAACGAGCTATTCTGGTTTCCAAGCCAAAATCTTCTCTAAAATGGCGACACATGCGTTCAGAAAAAAGTTTTTCCCAACCATATCCGTCCTCTGGCATTGCTGGATAAGCATCAGTTTCTTTTAGTTTTGGATTATGAGCGTCTAGTTGTTTATCAGCGGCATAAACACAGGCAGATGAAGAATAAAAAAATCTTTTTACCTTAGCTTCTTTGGCTGATAGAAGCATATTTGTATTAATTAAAACATTTAACATGCATAAGGCTTTATTGCTTTCGATAAAACCCATTCCTCCCATGTCAGCAGCTAAGTTATAGACTTCATCAATATCTTTTACAGCAATTTTGCAATTATCTAAACTTTTTAAATCTAGGCTTAGATTTTCTACCCCATCAGTTAACTGGTGCCAATCATCGAATTTTTTAATATCAATGGCTCTTATGAAGCCATATCCTTGTTTTTTAAAATATTTAACCAAATGGCCACCTATAAAACCGCCGGCTCCAGTTATCAAAATTCTAGTTTTATTTTTTGATGAATTCATAAATTTTTTCCAATTTGTTTTCCCAGCTGTTCTCCAAGGCTATTTCTCTTTGTTTCAATATTTTTTCTGTAGGCCAAGGCTTGCTTAATAAATCGCGAATACTAGATTCCCAATCTTTAGAATTCTTACCAATTTTAACAAAATCGCTAAAACGTTCAAGCTCCTTAATCGGTGTAGTCAAAACTGGTTTGCCAACATAAAAATATTCAAACATTTTCATAGGATATGAATATTTATTGAAATCAAAAGAAACATCGTAAGGAATTGTACAAATATCAAAATTATTTATCATTGAAGCAATGGTATTTCTTGATTGTTTTCCATAATAAAAAAAATTGCTTTGTTCGCAAAGTTCGGCAAATGTTGCTTTATGCAGATTATTTTCTGGAACATTGCTTTCATGATGTTTTGGGCCAATAAAAACAAAATTGTAGTTTAAATTACCTTTAACTAGATTGCTTATTAAATCAAAATCAAGTCTTTCACTAATTTGACCAATGAAACCAATTATTGGCTTTCCTTTTGGAAAAATTATTTTTGATTTTAAGTTTTGCTTAGAAAAACTTTCTGAATCAAATCCCTGAGGGACAAGTTTTATTTCTGTTTTTAATTTAATGTTTTTATCTTTAACAAAATTTTTATATTTTTTGAGTAAAGAATTAGAAATAACAAAAATATAGTCAGATTTTTTTAATAAATATTTTTTGTTTTGATCAAGAATTGTATTTAAAATAGAATTATTTGAAGTGTGAAAATCAACAATATCAAAGATCACTTTCCAATTTGGTAATTTTAGCTTGATTGAATTTATCAGTTGAGGGAAGAACATCCAAATGTAAAAATTTTTTAAAGTTCTATGTTTAATAGATAGATGAATTTGTAAAAAATAAAAATAAAGTAATTTGTTTAGATCATTTACAAATTTAAATCTTTTAAGAGGTAAAAAATCGATAGGCCTTAAATATTTAACTTCACTTCCATAAGTATTTTTCTTAAAAAAATCTTTTAAAGTTTGAGAGCCAAAAAAATCAACAATATAAACAAAATTATGTTTATCTAAAACTTTTTTTGTCTGCATTAAAAAATCACAGACCTGATCTTCATTTGAAATGTTCGGAATTATAATGACTGAGTTTTTAATCATTTCTTGTTTATAATAAGCCATAAATCATGAAAACTGAAATTTCAATTG
>CAJBWJ010000033.1 GCA_903959355.1 uncultured bacterium | reverse complement strand
ATTGGATCCTATTTTTCTTTTTTTATATTTTTAGTTATTTTTTTAAGTTTTTGTTTAATTTGTTTTTTACAAAATTGTGGATTAATTTTTTCTAATTCTGCTGGAGTAAAACTTTTGCCAAATTTTTTGAATTTAATAGTAATTTTTGTCGTATATTTATTAATTACTGTCTTATCTTGGATTTCTTCAAATGAATTAGAAAAATCTCTTAAAGAAACTAAACAATTGGCTGATAAATTAAAATTACAAAATGAAAACCTTGAAATTATTGTCGAAGAAAGAACAAAAGAACTTAAAAAAATACAACTAGAACAATTAACTAAAATTGCTCCACTTTTAGATCTTGGAAAATTATCTGCTGGATTAATTCATGATATTAGAGAGTCTTTAACTGTTTTAAGTGTAATTTTACAGAATGCCCAATTAAATAAAAATGTAGTTTCTGATCTAGATCAGGCATTCTTAGCAATTGATAAAATTGACGATCTTTCAAAAATGAGTGCTTGTAAATTATTTAATAAAACTGAAGATGAAGTTTTTAATTTGAATCAAGAAATTAAAAAACTAATAAGTTTATTCGAATATAAGTCTAAAACAACAAAAACTAAAATTATTTTTAAACCAAGCAAAGAATTTGAGCTTCATTCTGATAGAACTAAATTAAATCAAGTTATGGCTAATTTAATTTTAAATGCCTTTGAAGCTTATGATAAAACGAACCAAAATGAAAAATACATATTTGTTAAATTAATTAAAAAACCAAGGAATTTAATTATTTCAATTAAAGACTATGGTTTTGGAATAAATACTGAAAATTTACCTCATATATTCGAACCAAGTTTCTCTTCTAAAGATAACAAGCAATCTTTAGGTTTCGGACTTTATGTGAGTCAAGAAGCAATGAATAATATATATTTCTCAAAAATTAAAGTTGAAACAAAAGTAGATCATGGTTCAACTTTTTTTCTACTTATTAAAAATAAATTTATTTTAAATGAATTCAAAATAAACTCATGAAATTGCTGCTTGCAATGATTTTTAATTTTTGCTAGTTTGTTTATTGCTGTGGAACGTAGTGGAAATCTACGACTGTGCCGCAACGGTGATTCCTTTTAGGATTAGTCCGATCTTCAGCAAAAGAGAATTCTTGACGAGCATCGAGTTAAAGTTTTAGACTTTAATTTTTATCAAATCGTTGCTCCCTTAGGGGAGCTTTTTTGTCTAAAGACCAAGGCGCAGTAATTATTATTTTGCTCCAAGGTTTTTCCTTGCGTAGTTACAGGAGGGTCTAAAATGGCAGAAAAAGAAAAAAGAACAGCTTTAGAGATGGCTGAAAGTATTGGGGCTAATCCGAGTAAAATTGAGGCAAACTGGGCTTCAGTCGGTAAACTTAATTTTTTCTCAATTCTGGAAAATTTAGGAGAAGAGATCGGGATGAGCAGACTTGAATGGCAAAAGATTCTTTCTCAAACTGGTACTTGGATGATTGATAATTTAGATCAAAGAATTGCTAATTTGCAAAATATGGCAGTGGAGCAAAGTACTGCAATTGAGCTTAGAAAAATGTTTGGCACACCAATGTCCTTATTAGCAATGCCGGTATTTGTTGAATTGGAAGCTATGGAATTAGCTGCAAAGATTAGTTTAAAACAAGAAGCTATGGAAACCTCTCAACTTTGGGAGCAAATTAACAATAGATTGCTTTATGCCATTCAACTTTTTTTGGCTGAACAAATAAATCTAGTTGAAGAAGATAGACTAGCTCATGAAGTCGCTCTTGCTGAATCTAAAAAAGAAGCTGATGGAGCTTCTGCCTTGTCAGAAACAATTCAAAAATTAGAAGAAAAATTTAAATTAAAATTAAATGAATTGAGTAAAAATAAAGATCTTTTACTGGAAGCATTTTCAAAAGTAAGTAGAAATGTTGTTAATTCAGTTGAAAAAGCTTTTGAAACAACTATTTTCAGTGCAGCGAATCAAAATCTTAAGGCAACGCCTATTTAATCGTGCATTTTCCATATTGATCCCGGGTCAGGATTCGAACCTGAAATAACTGATTCAGAGTCAGTGATGATGCCATTTCACTACCCGGGAGGGTAATTTTAAGATTATTTTATCCTCTAATTATATAACAAATAATTATGAAGAGGATATTAATTCTTGAGAATGATTGGCTTAATTTATCTTCCTTGAATAATTATTTAAAGAAAAAAGGCCACCTAGTTAATTGCTCTCAATCTATAAAAAGAGCAGAAAGTCTACTTAAAAAAAGCAAATTTGATTTATTTTTATGTGAACGTTTTTTACCTGATGGGGATGTTTTAGATTTGCTAGAAAAGATAAAAGAAAAGAAACTTTTTATGAGAATTCTGGTT
>CAJBWJ010000032.1 GCA_903959355.1 uncultured bacterium | reverse complement strand
TTGTATTCTCCTACCCAACTGAAAAAACAAGCACCTCAATTGTCAGTGACAATAAAGAGAGAATAACTTTTAAAGAAGTAGAAAAAAACATCGACATTCAGTATCAAGTTTTACCAAATGGTATTAAAGAAGAAATTATCTTAAATAAACCTCGCCAAAAGAAAGACGATTCCAATATTTTTTCATTTGAAGGTAATTTTCAAGGAGCCTATGCTCAAAAAGCAAAAGATGGCACCACTCTCAACCCTATTTTTTACGATAAAAATGATATTTATCTTTTTCATTTTGAAAAACCGTTTGCTATAGATAAAGCTGGTAATCGCACCGACAACGTACAATTTAAAATCAAAAGCAAGGGCAACGAAACCAAATACGATATTAGTCTTGTCGTCGATCCAGAGTGGTTAAATAGCCAAGACAGAGTTTATCCTATTATTATCGATCCTACAGTTGTTCGCCAAATGGCTACTGGTGGAACCATTACTTATGCTGGTGGATACACCATTCATACTTTTACTAGCAATGGAATTCTTATCGTCAACAATGCTCTTACAGCTCAAGTCTTAGTTGTTGCTGGAGGCGGTATCGGTGGCACTGGAACAAGTGATTGTCTAGGAGCAGGTGGTGCTGGTGCTGGCGGCTTAATATACAACGCTTCATTCTCAATTGGAGCAGGATCATCCAATGTAACTGTTGGTGGAGCTGGAGCAAATTCTGCCTTCTCCACATTAACAGCAAGTGCTGGAGGTAATGGTGGAGTTTCTGGCGCAAATGGCGGCAGTGGTGGAGGTAGCATGGCTGCCAATCAAATTGTTGGAACTGGTATTGCAGGTCAAGGAAATAATGGTGGACTTGGTTTTGGCACATATGGTGCAACTTGTACTTCTGGTGGAGGTGGTGGTGGTTCTAGCGCAGTTGGTGCAGCTGGCACAGGCCTTACTCTACCTGGTGCTGGTGGAGCTGGAACTAGCAACAGCATTAGTGGAGCAGCTGTTACTTATGCTGCCGGTGGTGCTGGTGGCAGATCAACTGGTGCTATAGCTGGAACAGCTGGTGCAGCTAACACTGGTAATGGTGGCGGTGGCGGAAGTGGCGGAATATTAAGTCTTTCTGCTCCATATACATATAGTGCCGGTGGTGCTGGTGGTACTGGTGGCTCTGGAATTGTTATTATTCGCTACGTTACTGAGTACGTTAACACTGATAGTATTACCACATCGAGCGCATGTTCTGTAAAAGAAGGCAGTACCGACAATCAATTAGAAGTAGTTTGGGGTGATAGCTCAACTGCTGAAGATTACTATGAAGTTCAACGTAATGTTGATGGCGCCGGTTGGATAGTTTTGCAAACTGGTATTGCCGCCAACACTACTAGCTTTGTTGACAACAGCATTTCTAGCAATCACACCTATCAATACAGAGTAGCTCCATACATGGTAAATGGACCAATTCCTGGAACTCCTTACTACGCAGGCTGGTGTACAACCAACACTCTAAACCTTGGTGTAGGAGATCTTAATCTAGGCGGTCTCAATCTAAACGGAATTGATTTTAACTAATCAGCGCAAACATAATAGTTTGAAGCGATTGGAGTTTCTACTAAGCAATGGGCAATGCTATCTTCAATATCAGAGTCTGAAGCATTTTCTAGTAAGGTTGAAAGCAAAAAATCGTCTCCATCTGAAACTGAGCTGTAGCTATACTCTTCACTAGTTGGCATTTCCTTCATATATAAAAGAGTGCCTATGCCAAAGCTTCCATCATTATTTGGGCAAACTGAAGCGCCAGTAGCTCCACAGCCAATAATATTACCACTACCATCACTTGGAGGATATTTTTGATTGTCGTTGTAATACATGCGCAAAGCAGTCTTGAGCTGACGTATGTCATTTTTCAAAGCACTATCGCGAGCACGAGCACGAACACCAACCAAATTTGGTAAAATCACGGCCACCAAAATACCTAAGATAGAAATTACTACAAGAAGTTCGAGCAAAGTAAAAGCGTTTTTTTTCATAATTAGTTGCCACTTACCACTGCTGGAGTGGTGATTGTATTTGAACTCATTACTACATAATTACAGCTATCTGTTAGCAAAGATCCGTTCGAGATGCGACAAGAAGTACCACTATAATAAGCCGGGTTATCATCAGTATCCCTAACCACATTACTGTCTTCAGTATTTTCTAAGTAAGTAAAAAGACTAAAGCTTCTACCCTGACTATCTGCTATATAAAAATATTGATTACCTCCCAAATCAACTGGTAACTCACTCATATATAAAGTTTGATTGCTGGTATTTTGCCAGACATCTCCCCAAGAACAAGCTTGAAGAGCACCTGCTCCACAACCTTCAATTTTTCCATCTAAAGAAGAATATGGATAACGCTTATAGTCATTGTAATAAAGCTCTAAAGCCTTATTAATGCTCTGCATGCCCTGTTTACGATGACTGTCTCTGGATTTCTGCTGGACAGTGCCAAAAGCACGAATGCCGATGACAGTTAAAATTGCCATAATTGCCATCACTACAAGAAGTTCGAGCAAAGTAAAAGCTTTTTGGTTTGATTTTATCCTCATAACTTTAAGTTTATATTTAAAAATCACTGACACAAGGTGTATTGTCGTAACAATCAGGAATTAATAAATATGGTCCCATGTCACAATTATTACCGCCACTAGCTGCCCAAACATTACAATCTTGAGAAGTTGTATACGCAGAATTAGAACAACAGTAGCAGGCATGAGTCTCACAATACCCAGGCTCAGCTGTAGGAGCAGCAGTCACTCCAGGAGCAAGAGGTTCCCCTTCTGCAATTGCATAAACATATTTTTCTCGGTCTGCATATTTAGAATTACCTTCTGGAATACCTCCACAACCACCAATACAACCTAATTTTTCTATAATTGGATCAGATGAATCTTCCAATATACTAAGCACTCTATAGCTATAATTTCCAAAGGCTGGAAGGTAAAGATATGGTTCTCCTGTACTTGGGTCACAAGGTACTGTTTTCAAATATGGTTTCAATGAATCACCACCGCAGTCTGATAAAGTCTCTACTGGCGGATAGCTTTGATTGTCGTTGTAGTAGTCTTCAAAAGCCAATTTAATGTTTTTCAAATCTGTCTTGCGCTGCGCATCTCTCGCACGATTTGTTCCGCTGCCAAACAGCCTAAAAAGTGCAACTAAAAGGAGCAAAAGAATGGCCACAACGATGAGAATTTCTATCAAGGTGAGGCCTTTTTGTCGATGATTTGAAGGCTTGTTTTTCATCTTTTTATAGTTTAATCTTAACATACGATGAAGGAAAATAAATTGAGTACTCTGTTCACCTGGTTTCTATTGTTAATAGCTTTTTTATTACCAACTTTCTTTTTTCCATACTTAATCAATCCTTTTTACAACAGTAAATTAGCTCTAGCTTTTTTGATTGCATTTGCAAGTGGTTTTGCATTTATCATTCAAAGCTTGCAAAAGAAAAAATGGCAGTTTGTTGTAACTCCATTCACCGTACCGCTACTCATCTTTACTGTTTTGGTAATTATCTCAAGTTTGATTGGCCATCAATATCCAAACGGACAATTCTTGGGTGTTGGAGGAATTTACTTAAGTTTTGCTATTATTATCCTTGTCGCCCCATCTATTTTAAATAAAAATAATCTAAACAAACAATTTTCTCTAATAATCAACATTGCTACTCTTTTATTAAGTGTCTTATCTATTTTGCAATTTTTCGGCATCGGACTATCCTCTTTCATCAATAAAATCAGTATTTGGAAACTAACCAACGACTTGTCCTTCACCTTGACTGGTTTTTCTTTTGTAACCATACAGCTCTTATCAGTGGTTTTACTTAGCAATGTTTTCGATCAAAAATCTTGGAAAAATTCTTTTTTAAATAAAATCGTTACTGTATTAGCTGCAATTGCTTTAGGTATAAATATCTGGGCAGTTCTGCCAGGCGGCCAAGCCTATTTCAAAAATCTTTCTTTAACTGCCAGTGCCACTATCGCCAAAGATAGTTTGATCCTAACTAAAAACGCGATCTTCGGCTATGGTCCAGATTCCTATGGAAATGCTTTCAATATTCTCAAGCCTGTTTGGATTAATGGGTTGGATATTTGGCAAACTACTTTTGATTCAGCTTTCAATTTTCCGCTCACTCTTGTTGTTAGTCTTGGAGCAGTTGGCCTACTTACTTATTTATTTTTCCTATGGAAAACTTTCGTCACTGTCAGTAAAAATGACGATCAACATGTTTTTCTCAAGGTATTTGTCATCAGCACATTAATTTGGCAATTCTTCAGCCCTATTAATTTAGTTATGTTTACCTTGCTTGCTATTGCTTTGGCTTGTTTCGTTGCTTCCAATCGCGATCAATATAAAAAAACCAGCTTCAATGTTTATCCATCTGCTAATTTAGGAAATAATGCTGAACTGAACGACGATCAAATTAAATTAGCTAAAATTAAAAACTACTTTCTAATTAGTGCAAATGCAGCATTGATTACTATCTTCGGCGCGATGCTTTATATCAGTGGCAAGTCATTTGTTGCTTACAATTTACTCTACCAAAGTAACGTCAATGTTAATAATAATGATGTTATTAAAGCTTACAATAATTACAACCAGGCAAAAATTCTAGCACCAAAGCTTGACTTCATAAGACGTAATAACGCTATCATTAATTTGAATATCGCTATTGCCATGTCCAATAAAACTGATGCTACTACAACCGAACAAGAGCAGGTTTTGCAGTTAGTTAACCAATCTATCACTGAAGCTAAAGCCGCAACCGTTTTAGGCCCTTTGAACTACCAGAATTGGTATGCTTTATCACAGATCTACATGCAATTATTGGGTACTACTGATCAAGCTCAGCAAGAAGCTTTTAATGCTCTAGCTAAGGCAATCACATATAACCCTAACAGCCCAGAATTAAGACTAGCGATGGGACAACTTTTCATGAATAGCAAAGATTATCCAAATGCAATTACTTTCTTTACTCAGGCGGTAGAAAGAAAAGCAGATCTTCAAACTGCGCATTATTATCTAGCTCAAGCATTAATCGCCAATAAGCAGTGGACTGAAGCTCAAGTTTCTCTAACCAAAACCTTGGCTTTATTAGAAAAAGATTCTGAGAACTATAAAACAATTGAAAAGGATTTGAATGCAGTTAATGCACAAATTGAAGCTGCTAAATCTAATGCTGCTAAAGGATCCGCTCCACAAGATACTTCAATCAATTCAACCATTTCAAAACCAAAACAAGCTAGCGATTCAGCAAATGCATTCACTCTTCCAAGTATAAGTTCTGACTCTGGATTATCTACCCTATTGAACCAGCAGGACGCTGAAACCGCCATTCAAGATGGTGCTCTTACTTCTGATCAAACACTAGTTGGAAACTAAAGTGTCTTAGCGATTGCTTTCTTAACTTCTTCCAAACCTTTATTGGTAAACATACTAAAGAACATCACATTCACATCTTTTGCTATAAAATATGATCTAAAGATATCCATCTGTTCATCAGTGTATAGATCTATCTTATTGATAGTCACAATCGAGCGTTTTTCGAGCATTTTTGGATCATAATCACTTAATTCTTTTCTGAGTTGCTCATATTGCTTGAAAAGCATTTCGGCTTTTTGCTCATCGCTAACGTTCTCGTCAAAGATCATTTCTTCATCTAAATAAAGAATAAACATTAAACTCTTGCAGTTTTCGATATGACGCAAGAAGTCTAAACCCAAACCCTTGCCTTTACTCGCTCCCTCAATCAGACCAGGAATATCTGCAACGACTAATTCGTCCTTACCTTGGCCAAGACCAAGATACATGATGCCTAGATTTGGTTCGATTGTGGTAAATGGATAGTTAGCAATTTTTGGATTAGCCTTGGTTACTTTGGAAAGAAAAGTACTCTTGCCAGCATTTGGAAAACCGACTAAACCGAGATCAGCTAATAATTTGAGCTCGAATTGTAATAGTTTCTGCTCACCAAATACGCCATATTCTGCTTCCAGAGGAGTAGTTTTGACTGATGATTTGAAATGAACACTACCTCTACCACCTTTGCCACCTTCGCAGATCAAGAGCTCTTGACCGTCTTCTTTGAAAACAAAAAGCTCAAGCTTCTCTTCCAATAAATTGATTTTATCGTCGAAATCTCTAAATGGAACGCCTTGATTTTCTTCTTCTAGATAATACTTGCCACCATGCAAAGCTTCTTCACCAAGCAAAGTATTATTTCTTTTTTTAAAGGCAATCTTATTTTCTCCAAGCAGATAAACGACAGTGCCAACTGGCACTTCCAAAACTTTGTCTTCACCTTTTTCACCAAATTTTTTCTTGCGATCACCGTTTTTACCGGCCCCAGCCTTGACTAGCTTTACTCCAGCATAGTCTCTCAAGGTGGTCATACCTGATTTACAACGAATGGTAATCGAACCACCATTACCACCATCGCCACCATCAGGACCACCCTTGGTGACAAATTTTTCGCGGCGGAAAGAAACTTTACCATTTCCTCCATCGCCTGCTGCCAGAGTTAATTTAACTAAATCGATCATATTTTTACTTTCTAATTAATAAAGGTTTTATTTCTATTTTAAAAAACTTGCTGGGTTGAGCAAAGCTCCGCCCTGACGAATTTCAAAGTGCAAATGAGTACCAGTACTACGACCAGTATTGCCCATTTGACCTATTACATCTCCTCTTTTGACTCTTTGTCCTGATACCACCTGAATCACAGACATATGGCCATAAAGAGTAATGTAGCCATTGCCGTGGTCAATCACTACTCTGTTGCCATAGCCAGAACTATCTGGCCAGCCAGCAGTAGTTACCATACCAGCATCTGCAGCTAAAATTGGACCGGCAGCACGATTAGCAATATCAAAAGCCTTGTGAAAGAAGCTATAACCCTGAGTAATTCCACCGGATGCTGGCCAAATGAAAGATCCAAGAGCAGAAACTGTTCCGGCATCAGGAGTTAGGCTGCCATACTTGGCTTTACCAGTAGTATTAGCTGGCAATTTTACCTCTGCCTTTTCACCTTCTGGCACCATTAAGTATTGACCTACAACTAATTCAAAAGTTTCATCATTTAGAAATTCATTAAAAGGATAGTCAACAATCATCTGGACTTGAGAACCATCCAAGCCATATTTCTTACCAATTGAATAGATAGTTTCACCACGAGTAACTTTGTGACGAACTCCATCAACTGGCAAAATGTTTAATTCTTGGCCTGGTTTAATTTTGGACTGGTCAGTTAAATTATTTTCCCAAAGAATGGTGCTTGGTCTAAGTCCATAGCGGCTGGCAATACTAGAAATAGTTTCCCCTTCAGAGACAATGTGAGAAATAATTGCACCACCACGATACTGACGAACCTCTTCTGCCTGAGAAGTATAGAAGTCTGGCGAGGCTGCTTTAGCTGTAGAAAGGACCGGACTGGCTAAGGCTTTTTGCTGATTTTTGTCATCTGTTTTAGATAAAAAACTCGGGCCCAAAGTTACCATTAAAAATGTCAGTCCAATGGTTCCAAAATGCAAAAAAGGCTTTGTGTACTTGCCTCTTTGCATATAAAGAACATCCACCAGCTTATCTTTGAAACTTTCAAACCAAGCAAAAACACTATATAGACGATATTTAACGTAAGTTCTGACAAAAATGCCAAAAGCCCTCAGGTCAGTAAAAATCAAAGCTAATTGACTTAAAAGCTTTCCCTTTTTTCTGCTAGATTCAGGTCTCTTCTCAAATAAAGCCACTTCCAACCTTTCAGCTGATCTTTTTAACCTTTAAGTGAAGCTAAAAAATCTTTATTGCTGTCACTTCTCTTTAATTTTTCAATCAAAGTAATAGTTCGCTCGTCTTTGCCAAGCATATCGAGCATACGATGCAAAGTAATAATTGCTTGATAAGTAACTGGATCGATTAATAAATCATCACGGCGAGTACCAGATTTCTGGACATCTATCGAAGGATGGATACGTCTCTCAGCTAATCCTCTATCAAGATGAATTTCTTGATTGCCTGTACCCTTAAACTCTTCATAAACTAAATCATCCATTCTAGAACCAGTGTCTACTAAAGCAGTACCAACAATGGTTAAAGATCCTTGAACTTCAAAATTTCTAGCAGCACCGAAGAATTTCTTTGGTGGGAAAAGAGCAGCTGGATCAAAACCACCAGACAAAGTACGACCGGAAGTTGGCATGGCCAAGTTGTATGCTCTAGCTAAACGAGTAATTGAATCGAGTAAAATGACGACGTCTTTGCCATCCTCTACAAGTCTTTTAGCTCTTTCTAGGGCTAATTCTGCTACACGACATTGATCGGTAGCTGGCTCATCAAAATTACTAGCCGCCACTTCTCCTCTACCTTTAGTTAAATGATCAATGTGACGACGAATGTCAGTTACCTCTTCTGGTCTTTCACCAACTAGAACTGCCATGAGGTGAATCTCTGGATTATTAGCAGCCACACCAGTGGCGATATCTTTGAGTAAAGTGGTTTTACCTGCTTTTGGAGGTGAAACAATTAAACTACGCTGACCTTTGCCAATTGGAGCAATCATGTCGACAATACGAAGCGACAAAGGCTCTTTGCCAGTTTCCATCTTTAGCTGACTATCTGGATAAACAGGTGTCAAAGATTTAAATTTGACACGATCTTTTCTCATGAATTCATCAACTGGAATATCATTAACTTTGTCAATTTTTAGCAAACCCCAAAAACGTTCATTATCTTTTGGTTTTCTGGCTGGGCCAGTGACAACATCACCAGGACGTAACTGTAAGCGGCGAATCTGTGAGGTAGAAATATAAGCATCGCGCTCTGATTCTGAATAACCAACGCGCAAGACACCATGACCATCTCTGGACATGTCTAGAATACCTTCAATAACTTCAGATGACTCATCTGCTTCTTGAAAGTTGCTACGCATCACTTTGTGACGAGTGATTCTTGGAGCGTAATTATTTTGACTACTCTGCACAGATTCTTGACGAATTTCTGGCATAGATTCTTCTTTGGTTGAAGATGAAGATTTTGCATCAGTAGAATTCATAGAAACAATTGGAGCATTTTCTATTTCCTTCTCTACTTCCTTAACTTCTGGCTGTAAATCTGGTTTAGTTTCTACTTGAGCTTCTACTTTGACTTCTGATTTGGTTGGTTCGCCGACTAAATCATTTGCTAATGCGCTAGTTTTATTAACTGGCATAAAAATTTTTGAACCTTTCATGTTCTAAAAAATTACTGTTTTACTGTAATCATATTTATATTTAATTGAGTGGATTCTGGAAAAAGGCATTTAGGAAAACAAAATACTCTACTATTATGTCAAAAAAAGCCAAAAAAACAAGTCTAAAAGCCAATTTATGGTAATCCGAAAGTTTTATGTTTAATTCCCTGCGAATCTAGTAACTCGGTTAAAGCTGCTCCGTCGGCAGCAATGAAGACTTTATCTCCTACATAAGCAAAGAGCGGTCCGTTTGCTTCTTTATAGTCAGAAGCTGTCGAGTCAAGAACGATTTGAGTCACTCCAGTAGCATCATCTATAACAGAGATGAAAACTCTGATATTTTCTAAATTTTCCAATTTCTTCAAAGTATTCTTTATATATAAAATAAAACCTGGATCAGTTATCTCAATATTTGAATCAGTCTGAAAACTATAAACTCCGTCGGTTATTTTTTCAAAATTAATTTGAGTCTTTGGCTTAAATTCGTTTATCTCTGGTTCTTGCGTAGCCGTTGGTGTAGCAAAAGCAGCCGCTTCTTTCTCTGCCTGCTGCGTCGCCATCGCCTGATTGAGCTCTCTTTCTCTTCCCAACAATAAGCTGTTAGCATAACTTCGCAACTCTTCATCAGTTGCTCCATTTGAAGCTTGCCAGATTAGGTCTGGATCATTGGCGACTGCTGGAGGTACGCCTGCAGACGCTATTCTCTCTTTGGCTCTATTTTCAAGAACAGAACAACCACTTATTAAGCTTCCAGCCAAGGCAAATATAACAGCAATTTCTATTCTTAAAACAATCGGAGAACGCTTGCGCTGATCTTTTTTTGGTTCTTTGTTTTGATCTTTTAAAAATCCAGAAATAAGTTCTTGAGGATTAAACATAATAAAATTATATAAGAAAAAAGAGAAATAAAGAACCCTCTGCGGAAGCTCGGTTGCCTGCCCAACTACCGAGCTTCCGCAGAAGATTCTTATACAATTTGATACAAAAAATATCACTTAAATATAATTTACTATTAGAGGAGTGGATGATAACCTATAAACAATAAGTTATCTGTGAAGGTAACTAAAACAAGCTACATTGTTATTCGTGATTCATCAGCGGTAATAATGTTCGCTATAATCCATCTTGTTTAGGTTCTTGACTGCCTTAAGAACAAGTCTTAAACGGGATGGATTTTTTTATTTGTCTATTTAAGATTCTTTCATTTTTTCCTGAGAAAAAGCTGAAAAGGTCACCTCCCCTAACGAAAATCTTGCTTTAAAGAACTGTCAGTTATTATATTCCGTTGTATAATTTTTTCAATAATCAATCCTAGTCCTATAACTTTTATTCTTCATTTTATATGATGTCCTATATTTTTATAAAAAAGCAATTTATTGAAGAGTTTCACCTAGTTTTGCACATAAAATTGTAAAAGTTCTTTTTTTGTGTAAAAAGTAGCATAACTTCTCAAATAGTGAGCAGCGTGTCATCTTTATCATCAATTTGCTATACTATAGGCGTGCTAAAAAACCACATTCTACTTGAGATCAGAACTAGCAAAGACAGCGAAGAAACAGAGGAAACTGCGGTGCAGCTTTTCTCTACTCTGCCAAAACTGAAAAACAACCTTTTTTACAAACTAATCGGCCAAGACGAAAGCCTAAGTTTTGAAATCATGGTGCGAGAGCAAACCATTCATTTCTTGGCTCACGTGCCAATGCGCATCCTTGAATACTTTAAGGGTGCCATTCATGCCAGCTATCCAGAAGCGGTCATTTCTGAACTATCATTTGATCCAGTTGAGTTCTTTTTTGAACCAAAAAAAGCTATTCGCCTGGCCAGTTTAAAACTCAAGAATCACAGCTATCTGCCACTTAAAACTTATCAAGAATTCAAAGACATCGATCCTCTTTCTACCCTGATGTCGACTCTGTCCAAAAATGATGGTCAAGACACTATTCTTATTCAGATGGTCTTAGATAATGAAAGTGACTTCTGGCCGAAAAATCATGGCATTTCATCTGAAAAACTAGAAACTCACTCTCAAAAAAGCCTCATTCAAGAAAAAATAGACAAAAGAACAATCAACACTGCTTTTAAAATTGCTGTTTCGACCGATAATCGCAAAAAAAGTAAGTTGCTCATGGAAAATATCTACGCTGCCTACCAGGCCATTAGTCAAAGTGAAAGCAACTCTCTTCGTCTAAGAAATAGATATGTTTTTAAGAGAATTTTTCTCAACAGAATGAATAAAAGAAGTTTCCGTGCTTCTCCTTTATTAAGTCTCAGTCTTGATGAAACCGCCACCTTATTCCACTTACCAAGTCAAAAACTAGGTAATATCCACAATATTTCTTGGGGTAAAAAGATTCTTGGTGAAGCTCCAGAGAGATTGCCCGTCGTTAATCAAGATACTCCAGATGAAATTAAAAATGAAATCAATGTCTTGGCTGAAACTGTTTATAAAAACCGCAGTACTAAATATGGATTATTAAGAAACGATCGTCGCCGCCATGTTTATGTAATTGGTAAAACTGGCACCGGTAAGTCCACTCTCTTGGCAAATATGGTCATCAATGACCTCAAACACAATGAAGGTATTTGTGTCATCGATCCACATGGAGACTTGGTGGAAACTTTATTGGATTTCATTCCAAAGCATCGCATTAATGATGTAATTTATTTCGATCCTTCAGATCAGGATCGAACTGTACAGATTAATTTATTCGAGGGTGAGAATGTTATTCATCGTGAACTAATCGCTTCCGGTATTATCTCGGTTTTCCAAAAACTCTATAGTTATTCTTGGGGCCCAAGACTTGAATATATTTTGCGCAACTGTTTGCTTACTCTACTCAAAAGCAAAGAAGCTAAATTGTCAGATGTGTTAGATCTATTAACCAATAAGAAATTCCGCGACGAAATTGTCGAAAAGCTTGATGATCCGATCTTAAAAAACTTCTGGGTTAATGAATATAATAAGATGCAAGAGCGTCAACGCAATGAATCCATTGCCTCTATTCTTAATAAAGTTGGTCAATTTGTTTCATCCCCAATCGTACGTAATGTCGTCAATACCAATCAATCTTCTTTTAGTATTGAGGAGTTAATGGCACAGGGCAAAATATTACTAGTCAATCTATCTCAGGGCCGCCTCGGCGAAGACAATGCCACTCTGCTTGGAGCCATGATGATTACCAAAATTCAATTAGCAGCCATGGCTAGAGTTAATGTTCCAGAAGAAAAGCGTCCTGACTTTTATTTATATGTCGATGAATTTCAAAATTTTGCTACTGATGCATTTATCAAAATTCTCTCTGAAGCTCGTAAATATCATCTTAATCTAACTCTCGCTAATCAATACATTGACCAAATTCCTGAAGAAGTGCGTAATGCTATCTTTGGCAACTGTGGCAACATTATTAGTTTTGTCATGGGTGCTGGCGATGCCACTTATTTCCAAGCAGAATATGGCGGAATCTACACTCAAGATGACCTAGTCAACTTGGATAAACATCAGATCATCAATAAAATCTCTATCGACAACGTGCTGAGCCGTCCTTTCCCTGCCTATACTCTGCCTCTCGCCAAAAGCAGCAATCAAAACAGAGAAAAAGTTGTTCGCAACAGTCGTGAAAGATACGCTAAAAAGAGAAATCTTTAAAATTAAAATTCTTCGTTTTCAATTTCCGGTTTAGTTTCTCGTCTAATTTCTTGTTTGGAAAGTAATCCTAAATCTTTTAGAAGTTCTCTAATGTTTGAGTGAGTTTCTCGTGAAATGATTTTTGAGAAACCAAGTCTTCGGGCCTCCTTGGCTCTTCTTTCAAAATATGGTGTTTTTCTGATCTCCCCAAGCAATCCTATCTCTCCGATGAAAACCGTACTTTGAGGTATTTTTTTACCCGTTAATGAGCTGGCTATAGAGACCGCCAAACCCAAATCTACACTGGCTTCTTTGATGCGAAATCCACCAGCCACACTCAAGAAAATATCATAAAAAGCCAAGGGAAGGCTAGCATGCTTCTGCAAGACTGCTGACAAAACTTGAATGCGAGCCAAATCCACTCCTCTACCAACTCTACGCGGCATGGCTAATTGTGACTTAACTACTAAAGCTTGCACTTCTGCCAATAAAGGACGGGTACCCTCCATCAAACAAACCGTGGCAGCACCAGTCACCAACTGATTGGTGTTTTCTAAAAACAGTTCACTAGGATTACTGATTTCTCGAAGACCGTAGTCATCACTCTGAAAAAGCCCTACTTCATCAGTGGCACCGAAACGATTTTTAAGAGATCTTAACATGCGTAATTGGTCTGATCTTTCGCCCTCTAATAACAATACTGTATCAACCATGTGTTCAAAGACTTTTGGTCCAGCAATCACTCCATCTTTAGTAATATGACCAATGAGAAAAGTAGGAATACCCAAAGATTTAACGACATTAATAATGCGGTCAGCGACTTCTCTGATTTGGCCGACACTTCCACTCGCTCCAGTCAAGAAACTAGTCGATAAAGACTGAATACTATCAACGATTAGAAGGTCTGGTTTATCTTTTCTAATCAAGACATTGAGCTCGTCGACATCGGTTGTTGTTATGAAAATCAGGCTTTCCCCAATCTCTTCTCTAGAATAAGAATTTTGTTCATTATCTAGAAATCGATCTATTCTAAGAGATATTTGACCTGGGCTTTCTTCACCTGCAACATAAAATATCTTTAATGGCTTTACTGTTTTGACTGCGTCTTTGCGTAAACGCAAAATTTGCAGAATCATCTGGGTCAATAAAGTAGATTTACCAATTCCTGGTTCACCACCTAATAAAACTACCATGCCAGCAACCAAACCGCCACCCAATACGCGATCCATTTCTCCAATACTGGTAGAAAAACGCTGTTTTGAGCCACTAGAACGTTGCACTTGAGAGAAAACTACTCTTTTTTTCGCAATATCATCATCGCTTAATGTATTTTTAACCTGAGATCTACGATTAACATCTGGCGCCTCCGAAATTTCTTCTACGAGCGTGTTCCAGCTACCGCACTCGCCACACTGCCCCATCCATTTGGGAAAAGTAGCTGCGCAGTTTTGGCAACGAAAAAGAGATTTAATTTTGGCCATGATTTATTTCACTACAACACTACCGACAAAAAGAGTGTCGCCACTGTATTGACCACTTACGGTTACAGTCTTGTCAGCATACTCTCCCAAATCAACCACATAACTATCAATTTCTTTTGGAGTCTGACCAGCTTCTTGTAAATAAAACTTACCAGCACTGGCAGTTATTTTACCAACCTTAGTGGTAGTGCCAGATTTTTCTGTAGCACTTGGATTACTGATGCTTTTGGTGTTTGTTGTTGGAGTTGGATTCTTTACTCCCGTTTTCTTGGCATTTTGAATCCAAAGAAAAGCTCCGCCGCCGACCACGACTACCATTACTAAAAACATTATGATCGCTTTTTTCATGAGCAACCTTTCTTTTTTAAATTTTCTATTATTTTGCTAGAAGAAAACTCAGGATTAAAATCATGCACAACAATTAGTTTAGCACCAAATTCTTTAAGAATTAATTTTTTTTCACTAACAAAAGAACTATGTGAAGAAACAGCCATAAAATCTGGCCTAATTTTATCAATTAATTGGCGATGGTCATCTGGTTTAGAAAATTTTTCTGGTAATATAAAAATACAGTCAGCAATATCCCACTTGAGTAAATTTTCTAAACGATGATTTTGATTATTGATGGGACGATCTTTACCCTTCATTTGCCTAACTCTTTCATCCGATTCTATTCCAACAAGCAATAGATCGCCTGATTCTTTGGCTTTTGTCAAAAAATTATGATGCTCTTCATGAAGCAAATCAAAGACTCCAGTCACTAAAGTTAATGTCTTTTTTAACTTAATTCTTTCTGCCAAAAAACTGTCTAGATCTTGATTCATATTGAAATGTCTTAGAATCCAAGTTTAACATGTGCTTACTTTGAAGTACAATCAGTCCTATGAAAAAAATCGTCGTCATCGGTGGTGGTACTGGCAGCGCAGTAGTTCTATCTGGATTGAAGAACCATGAAGGCATTGATTTAAGTGCCGTTATCGCAGTCTCTGACAATGGAGGCTCCACTGGTCGATTGAGAGATGAATTTGGTTTCTTACCAGTCGGCGATCTCAGACAATGCATTACTGCCTTAGCTAAAGGAGAAAACGAAAAAGAAATTCGTCAGTTACTTCTCTATCGCTTTGACAAAAACTCAAGTCTACAGGGTCATAATTTGGGCAATCTAATTCTAACTTCTCTAGAGAGTATGACTGGCTCAGCTGGCAAAGCAGTTGAAATCGCTTCCAAAATTTTCCGCATTAGCGGTAAAGTTTTGCCAATTAGTGAAGATAGCGCTAATCTAGTCATTACTTATACTGATGACACCAGAATGGTTGGAGAAAAAAATCTAGATGATCCAAATCTCGGTGGCAAAAAAATAGAAAATATTTCCCTAGACAAAGTTGCCAAAATTTATGACAAATCCTACCAAGCAATTGTTGAAGCCGATCTAATTGTTTTTGGCCCAGGCGATCTTTATGCCAGTCTTTTGCCAAACACTCTAGCCAGTGGCTTCGTTGAGGCATTACAAGAAAACAAAAATAGAGGCGGCAAAATGGTTTATATAGAAAATCTAATGACCCATTTCTCTCAAACTCATCAAATGACAGCCAAAGATCATCTCCTAGAAGTTCAAAAATATTGTCAAAGAAAAATTGATTTTGTTCTCATTAATAGTAGTCCAGTTCCAGAAGAAATTAAAAAACTTTACGAATTAGCCAATGATTTTCCAATTATTGATGACTTAGGAAATGACGAAGATGACGTAAAAATAATTAGAGAAGATTTGCTTTCAACAGCTATCGTTAAGGCAGAAAAGAATGATTCTCTTTCAAGAAGTCTCATTCGTCACCATAAACAAAAATTGGCTGAAAATTTACTTAAGCTTATTTAGAACTATATTTTGTCAGTACGCTATTTACTCCAGAAACTGCCGTTTCTAAAGCTTTTTCCGTGTCAGTACTAGATAAAACAGCATTGATGGCATCTTCATAATATTTAATGATTTGATCGTTCAAACCATTGTCATGAGTGAAGCTGGACATATACCAAGATTTGGCAATTGGTGCATCAGCTAAATAAGCACCAACTAATTCATTACTCTTTAATTCTTCGACCATATCAGTACGAGGATAAATTTCACCAAAAGCTCGATATTGGCTAGCATCGTTATAAAATTTTCGTAACACTTCAGGAGTTGATAAATATTTTAAGAAAGACCACGCTGCGTCTTTATTTTTACTTTTAGTGTTTACACCTTCAGCCCAAAAAGTTGCCCATGCTGCTGGTTTTTGAATATCTAATTGAGGCAATCTAGCTACAGCAAAGTCCAAGTTTGGATTTAGATTTTTAATATCGTGAACTCTCCATGATGGAGCAAAAATCATTGCCACGTCACCTTTAGCAAAAGCGGTGGTGGAATTAGCCAGGCGGTCTGACCAGATCTTGTCTTGCTTGATGAAATTTGTATAGAAAGTAATAGCATCTTTAACATATTGACTACCAGCCTCAGCAGGATTGCCACCATTTTGAATAATGAGTAAAGCTAAAATGTCTGAAAAATGATCCACATTGCCGGCATTACCAATTGCTAATCCAGCTCTGGTTATATTGCCGTTTTGTCTTTCAGAAACATTAGCTGGCACAGTTAACTTATTAGCTGCTGTACGCAACTCAGCCCAAGTAGTTGGCACATCAATATTGGCTGTTTTTAACATTTCTTTGTTATAAAAAAGAGCTAAACCATCGTACATAAGCGGAATACCAACAATATTTCCACCAACTTGCAAATTATTGTAGGCTGTTGGATAAAAAACTTGCTTATACTCAGTAGCAGTCATGACAGTAGAAGGCATAGCAGAAAGCTCAGCGCTCAGCATTTGCACCCAAGCCACATGGTAACGAAAAATATCTGGACCATTACCAGAAGCAATTGCTTGCTGTAATCTTTCTCTATAATCACGATGAGATTGCTTGCGATAATCGATTTTAATTGTTGGATTTTTGCTTTCAAAACCAGCGATTACTTCCTTTAAGATCTGACTGTCTTCCCATAAACCCCAATAGGTCAAAGTTGTTATTTGAGCAGTATTGCTATCACTAGTTGAAGTGTTGTTTGTATTTGTAGAAGTGCTGCCAGTTGTAGTTTTTGTGCTTGGTTTTGAGGATGAAGTTTTTGGTTTGAATAAACTAAAGATTAATAAGCCAAGTAAAATTAAAATCAAAACAGCTCCGCCAATTAGAGCTGGCTTTGGCAATTGTTTAAGTTTTGTTAAAGGATTGAAACTTTTTTTTTCTGGTTGAGTTGGCTTTGTCTCATTAGATGGAGCTTGACTGATTGCTGGAGAAATTTGTGGAGCTGAACTTTTAGTTTCAGTTTCAGGTTTTGTCATATCTTTTGCAATTTCAACTGGAGAAGCCTGAACAACTGTACCTTGAGTGACTGGAGATGCGACCTGAGCTTTATCAGCAACTTGAGAAAAATCATTTTTAATTGACATTTGTCCAAGAGGTCCCATAGGTCTATTTGGTAAAGACTGTGCTGGAGGCTCTGGTTTTTTTAGATCATTTTGAATTGATGATGAAGGAGGAGCCTCTACTCTCATATTTGGAGGCGTTCCACCCGGATTTTCTCTAGATAAGCCGCCAGGAATAATTTGAGCCTGACGAATTTGATTTGGTTTTTGATTAAAAACAGTCTGAGAAGCTAGTGAGGCTGTTGCCGAAGATGCTGCTGGAGCTGCATTTGGAACCAAAGTCACTCCTGGATTTGAATTTAAAACAGGAATTTGATTCGTTTGACCAGGTAGATTTGGTTTTGGTAAGTTCTGACTTGGCATATCGATGAACTACAAAGTACAATGTAATTCGTTCCTATTATGGATAAAATTTACTCATCAATCAAGCGGAGCTTGAATCAAAAAAAACCAAACACTGCCCTTCTTTCCTTGGGGATATTGTTGTTATTTGTAAGTGCTTGGCTAATTTTTGTTTATTTTCAATATTATCAAGATCGTTTTTATCCAAAAACATACATTGATGATATCAATCTTTCTGGATTGACCAGAGATGAGGCAAAAATAAAAATTCAAGAAAACATGCAGGATAAAATTGATTTTGAGAATGATTCTTTAAGCATCTTTTATAAAGATAAAGAAGTAGAAGCTAAGCTCAATCAGCTAGCAATTAAAAATAATTTGGACGACGTGTTGATTGAAGCCTTTGAAAGTAGTCATCAGAGCAATTTTTTCAAAAAAACTGCAAGATACTATGTCCAATTAAATTTTGATCAAGAAAAAATTCAAGCTTTAATTGGGAACCTAAAAGATTTGGTGGATTTTCCTGGCGAAAAGCCGAATGCAACTATAAAAAACAAAACAGTAGAAATTTTACCTGGAAAAACAGGCGACAAATTGCTTAGTGATGAAACCTGGCAAACCCTGCACAAGCAAGTTTTGAATAAAAACTTAAGAGACCTGAGCAAGGAAGATTTTAATGTAGAAGCAATTATGGCTCATCCTATCTTAGCTCTCGATCAATCACAAATTGAAATGAGCAAAAACAGAGCTTTAAAATTAATTGATCAAAAATTAACCCTTAGCTACGAATATCAAAAAATTGATATTTCTAATCAAGAACTAATGAATTTTCTAGCTTGGCCAAATGGTTTGGATCAAGAAAAAATCGATTTATTTATTGATAATTTGAAAGCACAAATTAATCGTCCAAGTAGCGACGCGAGTTTTATTTATGATAAAGATACTCTAGAGGTTACAGATTTTTCCGCAGATAAAAATGGCTTAGAAATTGATGCTGTTTCTACAAAAAAAATAGTTGAAGATTTTTTAAACAAAATTGAAAATGAAGAACAAATAAATGGAGAAAATTCTTTTTCTATACCAATGAAAAGTACCATAGCAACGGTAACTTTAGAAAAAGCCAACGACCTCGGTATTAAAGAAGTGATTGGCTTTGGTGAAAGCTGGTATGCTCATTCCATTCCCAATCGTGTCGACAACGTAGCTTTAGCCACTAGTCGTATTAGTAACCACATCGTAAAACCTGGAGAAGAATTTTCATTCAATAAAATACTTGGAGAAGTTTCTGATAAAACTGGTTATAAAAACGCCTATATTATAGAAGCTGGAGAAACTAAATTGGCTCCTGGTGGTGGAGTTTGCCAGGTCAGCAGCACTCTATTTCGCTCTCTACTCAATGCTGGTCTTAAGGTAACTCGCCGTCTTCCTCATGCCTATCGCGTTTCTTATTATGAAATTGGCAATGAACCAGGTTTTGATGCTACAGTTTTTGAAGGTGAAACTGACCTGCGTTTTATTAATGACACCAGCAATCACATTTTAATTAATTGCCAAAGTGATAGTGAAAATTTATATATGTTTTGTAAACTTTATGGCACGAGTGATGGCCGTTCCACTGAAATAATTAATTATAGAAAATGGGGCCAAAGTCCAGCTTTGCCAACCGTTTATATTCCAGACGCTAGCTTAAGACCTGGACAACTCAAGCAAATTGATTGGTCAGCCAGTGGCATTAAATCAGAATTTACCAATGTTATAAAAGATAAAAATGGCGAAATAATACGAGAAGATTCTTATCACAGTAGCTATAGACCGTGGGCAGCTAAATACTTGCGAGGTATTTAAAAAAACTACTTTTTCTCGATATTAAACAAGCCACTCTTCAAAGAAATTCTGCCAGGAGCTCTTAGGTTAAAAGCCTTATAAAACTCATTGCCATTGATTGTTACGCTGCCTTTATTTGTTTGAAATGTAACATTGGCTGTTGTGCCACTATCAGAATATTGGACACTGACTCCACTTACACTATTAAAACCACCAATATTTGACAAATCGCTTTTACTATAAGGATTACCGCCCCAACAAGATGATTCTGGAGTTACTCTGCCGCTATCTCCATTACCTTGATACATAACTACCCAAGCATTTAATATATCTGCCATTTCCTCGCTTCTTAACCAAGGACTGTCTTTGCCACAGTTGTCTCCGCCTCTAGTTTTATACCAAGCTTTATAAAACCATGGAGAACCAGCAACTTTTTCATATGCTTGGCCAGTCCAACCACTGCGGCCATTAGATGTATCCCAAAATCCTGGTGTAGAGTAGCCATTTGCAGAGTATGACTCCTGATATCCACCCGAAGTGGAAGAATACCAAGTCGAAAATGGCTGGCCATTAGCATAAACTACTTTACCTCTGGTTTCATTAACTGCTTTTTCCCAATTGCCACCTTTTGCCCCTGGCTTAAAAACTTGGCAAGCTTCAGTTGCACAAATTGTGCCGCCTCTTGCTAGAACATAACTTCTAGCAGCGATTGCTTGAGCTTTAAGTGCTTCCATTCCTCCATCATCACCCCAACTATTTGGCAATTCATAAATTCTCTTGGCATATTCTTCCAAAGAATATTGTCCGTAACCATCAACAGTAATTGTTTGGTCAGGATTATGATCTTTAATTTCAATACCGCTGCCATAATAGGCCTTAAGAATGGTTTCATAATTTTGCCCGCTTTTTGCTCTACCAAAAGCTCCATACTGGCTCATTCCTTTAAAATGTGGAGCACCGAAACTGAACGCTGCAAAAGCTGGAGAAAAACCAGGATTATAATCTGGCCTACTGGCTGGATCGTCAGCTAAAGGAACATCTCCCACAGTGGTCTGAAATGTTCCAGATTTTTCTGCAAGAATCGATTGCTGTTTGGCTGATAAAGCTGCAATTTTCCCGTTCAATTCACTTTGATAGCTCTTCGCCTTGGCTATTTCTCCCTTAAAAAACTCCGCTTGTTTGTCTAATTTTTCTGATAAAGCAGATAAGCGCACTTGATCAGATTCAAGTTTTTTCTTGTCTTCATTTAATTTGTTGATCTCTTCAGATATGGATTTTATTAAACGATCATCCTGAGCACGAGCAGATTCTTGATAGGCTAAATCTTTGGTTAGTTGACTAGCACTTTGACTAGATAAAAAAAGGCTAAGGGGATTAAAGGTGCGTTTTCTTTTATATGACTCTGCCACGCGATTAGAAAAAATCTCATAATGATAAACCAAGTCTTTTTCTCTACTTTCAATACTTATTGCCAAGTCAGCCGCTTGTTTCTTGGCCTTGGCAATGCCTGCTTTGGCTGAATTTATGCGAGATTCGAGGGCATTAACTTCTTTTTCTAGAGGTGTGGTGGCGTTTTTTGAGGCTTCCAGATCTTTTGAGATTTTATCTATTTCTGCTCCACATGACTCAACCGAATTGCAAACATCTTCTGCACTGACGAAAGAAGGCAGTTTAAAAAGAATCATTCCTATCAAAAGGCTAAAGAACGAAATAAAAAAAATAGATCTACGGGAAAAGAACATAAATTCATTCTACTAAATAATAGCTTGGTTTTAAAGCTTTTTAATGATTTAATATAGAGGTGAATAAAATGAGAAAAATAGCTCTGGTTTTTGGATTTTTTTGTTTCTCTTTTTTATTGAGTAAAGACCTTGTTCTTGCAGCTGATTCCGCTCCAATTATTGAGACAGTTGAGGCTTATCAATCTCGTGATGGCAAACAATGTAACTTCTTCAATGGCTGCGTAGTAGCTGGAGAAGATGTGACAATCAATCTCGCCGGCCTCGCTTTCAACAATGGCACTCCATTGCCAGAAGGAGAACATAAAGTAAAAGCCAGATTGATTGGTAGCAGTGGTTGTAGTGGCTGGCCAGATGGAATTGAATTAGATGGAACCACAGACGACCTCAAATATCTTTTATTTGATTATACTGACGGACAGACAAACTTCACTATTCCTGGAAGAGAAATAAAAGGCGGTTGCTCATATCAGTTTGAGGTCCATCTTTCAAACGATTCGGTTGAAGGAGCAGAAAACAATACTGTTATTGTTTCTAGTTCAATGCCAGTGCAAGCACAATGTTCTGCAGAGCAATGCAATGAAGACCTAAGTCTAATTGGCAGTTATGAGCTCTGCGCACAAATTAAAACCGGCACAGATCAGTATCAAGCTTGTGCTGATTGTTTTAGCTCCAAAGGCATTTGGACAGCTATTGGCTGTATTCCTAGCAATCCAGAAAGCATTATTAAGGTTGTGATTACCATTGGACTAGGACTGGGAGGCGGAATTGTACTGGTGATGATTCTAGTAGGAGCTTTCATGCTCTCCGTCTCTCAAGGAGACCCAAATAAAACAAAAGAGGCCAAAGAAATTATCACTTCTGCAGTCATCGGTCTCTTATTCGTAATTTTTTCAGTCACTATTTTGCAATTCATTGGAGTATCTATACTACATATTCCAGGATTTGGAGTGTAATCATGAAAAAAATTATAAAAATAGCTTTTTTACAGATAATTTTTAGCTTATTTTTTATTGGAGCCGCTAAGGCAGCCACTTGTGGACAATATTTCACTGCTGCAGATGACGCTAATATCGTAGGAATGTGTGATTGCGAAAGTACAAATCTAACCACTGAACAGATAGGTCACGGAATTAGAACTCAATATTGCTGTGGGTTTATGGGTGGCGGCAAATGTCGAGCTTACGAAGATCCAAACGAATATGGCTGCGGAGAAACTTTAGGCGATGCCACTGTTCCAGAAGGTGCAACTTGTAATTGCGAGGGAGGACAATGGCAGTCCTATCAACAATCAAATATTTTATGGATTGTTAATCGTGATGTTTGTTGCGGCTGGGTCAAAGACGGAGATTTTTTTGATCAATGCTTAACTGCAAATCCTGATGACACCACTGCTTTTTGTGGTGAAACTTATCTCACTACTGAGGATAAAAAGTGTATTTGCGGAGGTGGTGGAGGCGAAGTACCAATGACTGGCGGAAAAACCTGCTGTGGCTGGGAAAGAGATGGCAAATGCGAAAGCACTGACGTCGGGATCAGTAGCGCCACCGTTTCAGCAGGAACACTGAATGGTCTCAATCCGATCACGATTGGTGGAGGTGACGGCGACTTAACTACTCCTGGTGGAATTATTTCCAAAGCTCTTGGTGGATTCATTTTTCCAATCGCTGGAATTATTCTCTTTGTGGTTCTCGTTTTAGGAGGCTTTCAAATGCTTACTGGAGCTACTAATTCCAAATCAATTGATGAGGGAAAACAAAGAATTACGGCAGCTATTCTAGGCTTTATTCTATTGTTTGCAGCTTACTGGATTGCTCAATTATTAGAATTAATTTTTGGCATTCGCATTCTTTCCTAGAGCCTCTATTGTTAGTATAATCAAAGCGTGTTTAATCGATTTTCAAAAAGAGCGATTTTTAGTTTATTCTATTTTTTAGTTTTGATTTTTTCCTCAAAAAACATTGTTTTTGCTCAAAGCGCTGATTCGGAGATTGGAGATTCTGCAAATGCTTTTACGCTCATGCCGATGTTTCTGCCAAAAGGCCCAAGCTACAATTATGGTGACCTCCTAATAGCCATGGTCAAAGATCAGGGCTACGAGGCACATTGCGCAGCCATGCAGTGGACTATTGATAAGAAACTGCTTGGAAATATTGAAAAGTTCTTTAGCAGTAGTACTCCTCCAGAAGAAAGTTTTTACAATGGCCTGAATCCCACAATATTTGGAGGAGTTGATCCTTATATTGTAGATCTCACCAAGGCTCGCATTCCAATGTTCCGCGGCATGGAAGATAAAAACACAACTCAAAAAAACAGCTCACTTGAAGGCATGTTCGGTGCTAATTATCAAACCGTTCAAGATAGTTATATGTTAAATTCTTCCGGTGTGGCGAAAAGAGTCTTATCCTCTTATCAGCAGTGTTTGGCCAAAACACAAAATCTTGTATCTATAGAGCAAATTTGTAACGAAGTAACCGATGAGTGCACTATTAACAAAAAATATAATTTTAAAATTGCCGTTGATACGAATGGAAGCAGTAGAGTTGTTACAGATTCAGAGATTGGAAGCATGACATCAACAGAACATGTCGAAAATGTTGATTTTAAAATGACCGACCTACTAAGTTGGTTTCAAGAAATTCGTCCAGAATTAAGCAAAGAAAAGCTATATCAACAGGTTTGCTTCGATATAGCTGGAGGAGATAATGCGGCAAACAGCGTTGATACTGGATACACTCCTCCAAATGTAGATATTAATAAAATTGCCAAATTGAGAGAAGCTGTGGGTAGAATGCCTATCGATTTGGATACTTTATATCGATTGGCTTTTCTTGTTTTAGTTCCAACTCAAGATCCTGGAAAGGATGATGATGGCGATAAATTTTATTTTTTACAAGAAAAGCCTCAGATTGATCTTAAAATACACGCTCCTATTTTCATCGCTTTTAAAATTCCAGATTTTGCCACCAACAAATCCAGAATTTCTGGCAACATTGATTCTCTTGAGCTAACCAAGATGATTTTGCAACCAAAAGAACAAAACGACAAAGACCTTGCAGATCAAAAAGACAAAAGAGACATGATTTATAGCTTGGCTCAAACTAAACCAGATCCTGTTATTCACTGTCCATATCCAAAATGCATCAAGCCACTTGAAAAAGTTCTCATCGACATTATTAACGGCACTTCTCCAAAATGTAGAAACGATACTCTTAGAATTATAGAAAGCACTACTACTGATGCCGGAGAAGAAATAGATGCATCCGGTTTTGGAGTAAATGAGAGACAAGCCACCGCCAGCGCAATTGAAATGATTTTTAATCAAGAAGATCTGAACTGGGAAAATGCAGGCGATCTTTTTACACCAGCTTCAAAAGATATGAGGCAATACAGCTACACCAGTGATTCTAATACTGAAGTTGCTAATAAATTAAGATCGAAATTTTTAAATCCATTTGAATGGGAACTCACTGTCGATGAAGACCGTCCTCCACTCGATCCTCCAATGATTGTTAATGCCTATTTAGTTGTGCCAATTGGAGAAAATGTCAAAGACGTTAACAAAGCTCTGAGTATTTTTTGGAGTGAAGAAGAATTTTTCGACATGATCAAAACCAATGTTATTGAAGATATGACAAATCCAGACGGAACTAGTAAACAAGGAGCCATTCCAAAATATTACACCATTAAAGATGCTACTTTTGGCATAAGCACCTCTCAACAAATCAATCCAATAGATAAGTGTGAATATAAAGAAGTAATTAAAAAAGACAAAAACGGCGGTTGGTACACAGATTTAGTTGAGACTTGCTCTCACTATACTTTTGGTTTTGGTTTTAGCGACACCACCAGTAAAAATGAAAGTTCAAGCAAAGGAAACTTGCTCATTCCAGACTTTGGCCTTGGATTCATGGTGCGTAAAATTCAACAAAAATTGCGTAATACCTTTAATCAAACCTACGATTACATCCTTTCCTGTCAAAGAGTTGAGGATATGTTTCTTGGTCGCTGCAAAGGCGATCCAATAGGCGGAGCAAACAAATCATTTTGTAGTGGTGAGGGATATAAAAATATCAAAAATTTACCGAGCGCCACTCAAATTCCTCAATATGCCAAAGATATTTTCACTGCAGAAATAGCAATTCAAATTACTCCAGAATTAATTGAGGCTTATGAATACGCAGAAAAAGAAACTGGTATTCCCTGCGAAGTAGTTGCTGGAATTCATTGGACTGAGGCCGGACTTGATCCAACCAAATCAGTTTTTGATGGCGGATCACTAAGAGGAACATTAAAAGAAGATGCTAAAGCAGCCATGGAACACTTGATAAGCAAATGGCAGGGTTCATTTGATAAAAATAACATCGATTATGAATCGTTGACTGGAGCTATTGGCGACTACAATGGCATGGGTAATCAAAATTGTGCCAGAGAAACTCGTTGGAAAGCTGGTGGCAAATGTCCTCCAAAATTCTATTCGGAAGACCATCCACATCCACTCGGCTGGATTGATGAAAGACACAGCGACATGGATCTGGTTTATTGTTTGGATTACACGGAATTTAGTTGTAACACAGACCCAACTCCAGAGGTAATGTCAGAATTGCGAAGTAGTTTAGACCAGTCTCAAGCAGAATATGGTTTCACAGATGAAAAAAAGGAACAATTGATAACTGATGCGGCTAAATATTGCTATTCTAATTCGAGCATTTGTCAGACTTTGAGTGAAGGAAGAAAATATCCAAAGTACGAGAGACCCGGCTCGCTTACTACAGCTATTTTATTAAATGAATCTGGTTCTGGTCAATAATTTTTTGGCTTTTTTTCAAAGAATTTGCGAGACTAGATTCTTTGGTTTTTATATCCAATTTGAACAAACGCATTCCCCCAAGCTGAAGCAGTTGAGCTACTGCCAAAAAAGTATTAGCGTTTACATCAAATGATTGTAGTCCACGACTTTTATATTCAATGCCATAAAGGAGCAGCGTTGGGATATCACTTTTAGCTAAAATGTCTTGATCTTCTCCATCTAAGTTCTTAAGCAAATAAAAAACAGCTTCAGAGTAAGAGCTGGTTGGAGAAATGTCTAAATTCAAATTGCCAAAGTCAGGAATAAAATTATTGATTGTTACTAAATGATTGTTAACGCTTTTGTAAAGATTTTCATAAGCAAAATACAATTGCCCTAATTTTTCCAAATCCTCTACTCCACATAAAATCAACAGATCAGCTTGGCTGCCGGCGTATGAAAATTCAACTTTGGAACTATCGAGAGGAGTGACGCCTTTTTTCGGCTTTATAGTCAAATAAAAGCGCTTGTCTTGCTCGCCAATGTAATAAGAAACATTATCAACCTGTTCTTCTTGATAAGGAAAACTCATCAATAAATTTTCTTTACCAAGTTCAGTTTCGATTTTTTTACTTTCAACTAAATCAAGAAGCTCAGTAGGAAGTTTTTGCTTAAATTTTGGACTAAGTAACCTAGCATCACTATTTGAAGACAAAAAAGAATAAAGACAATAACTAGCTAAAAACAAATCGAGATCTTTGGTTTCTGGAAAAATAACTAAAGTATTTTTACTTAACCCTAGAATTTCCTTAAATTTATCAGTTTGTGCTTGATCGATCATCTATGATTGTTTTAAATGTTTTTATAAAAATTGTCAATAGACTTGTCTTATTTAATTCTATTTATCTTTTGCAGTTTCACCCTACTTACTCTAAAATATACTTGTCTTATGATGCAGAAAAAAGCCTCTCGCCTACTGCTGATTTTATTTTTTGTTTTCTCATGTTTTTTCATGTCAGCTAAGCCTGCCAAAGCAGCTAGCGTTATCGATTGGTTGCAAGGAATTTTTACTACCGCCTCTGGCACAAAAAGTGCTAAGTCTTTTGCTAAAATAGAAGCAGATAAAGAAAAGTTTGATCAAGAAAGTCTTTCAAATATTTTTACTGGATTGGTTTTTCATAGTGTTGGCATGGCAGGTATACCAAAAAGTGCAGATATTACGACTTCCGAGCGAAAAGCTTTGGAAAAGCAGCTTGGTTATGGCGTACTTGGTGATGTCAACAAAGGCATTGTTGCTCTCTACAAACAACCTGCTAGTGCTCGCGTTTATGTCGCCGATGTCATGAGATCAGCCAAAATCATTCCAGAAGCTCAAGCTCAGGGTTTAGGCTTCTCTGCTCTCGATCCAATCCTAGAAACTTGGAAGGCTTTTCGCAATTTAGCTTATCTATTCTTTGTTTTAATTTTCTTAATTATTGGTTTTATGATCATGTTTAGAACTAAGGTTGGCCAAGCCGCAATTACCGCGCAACAAGCCATTCCAAGTGTCATTGTCGCCATGCTCGCTGTTACTTTTTCCTATGCCATTGCTGGTTTTATGATTGATTTAATGTATGTCGCCATGTATATGTTGGCTGGTTTCTTCTCCGAAGGAACAGATATTGTTACTCGAAATATTTTTGGCCTAGTTGGTCTAATGTTTAAAGGTACTACTGGTGCTACTCAAAATGCTATTGAACAGTTTATGGAAGATGCCTTAAATATTGGCCTGGTTGGTGAAGCTATTGCCTGGATGTCTAGTTTACTTGGTACAGTTATCATCGGTATTGCTATTCTTTTTGCCACATTTAAGGTTTTCTTCGAATTAGTCAAAACTTATGTGGCTGTACTTATTCAAATTATTTTTTCGCCAATCGTTTTAATGATGGGTGCTTTTCCTGGAAAGAATGTTTTTGGTAAATGGATTAAAGATCTGGTAGGCAATCTAGTTCTTTGGCCAGTTGTTTTAGTTTGTGTATTAGTACAAAGAATGCTGACTGCTCCAATTCGCGCTTTACAAGGCACCGGACAAACTCTAGACACAGCTTTTGGTGGTGGCTTTATGCCTCCATTTTTAGTTGGCCAGGGCCAGGGTGCCATTGTTCCAGTAATTCTTGGCATTGGTGTTTTATTGGTCATTCCAGAGATCATGCAACAGGTCAAAAAAGCTATGGGCGTGGATGAAGGAATATTTGGACAGTTAGCCAGCAGTGCATTTGGCAAGATGAAACCAATTGCTGATGCCAGTTTGCCAGTAGCAGGTGCTGTGGCCAAAGCAGTTCCTGGAGGCGTTAGTGCTTACAGAGATTATAAAAACTACTATAAGCAAGGTGGTGGAAGCGCTAGAGGTGCTCTATCGCACGCTATTATGGGTGGAACAATTACAGGTCAGAATGATGGTGATGGAAATGCAATAGAGATGAAATCTAAGGGTATGCTTGGTGGAGCTGGAGAAGGAATGGAATGGGGTCGTACGGCAAATACCACAATACAAGACATCACTAGCGGCAGCATTTTGAGAAAGAATTGGGCTGAAGACATGTATAAACATAACCTTGAGAAGAATAAGCCTGGTGAAGGTCATGGAAAAGCTGCTGAAGCAAAGACAGAGACTCCAAGCGCAGGCGCTAATCTAGGTAAGGGTGGAAGTTCTTAAAATCTGAAACTTCTAAAATTTAAGTCTCCTAATAATTAAATTCCGTGAAAACTAGTTTGATCAATCAAACTTAGGTCTTTTAAGAGGGGATGAGACTGGCTCTTTACGCAGAATTCGAGCTCTAAACCAATCTACAATTTCTGTCCATTCATTAGTTCTACCACTAAGCTTAATAGGGGCCTCGGATGGAGCCCAGGCAACATATTTAATCCCTAAATCAGCTGTTATTACGAATGGCCACTTGCCAAGTCCATCTGGATTTTCTTTTGTGGTGTATTCTTCAGAAAAATCTTCCCAAAGAAGCTTCAAGTAATCAATCAGTAGAGGTTGCCTGGCATCAAAACAACTTCCAGATAATGGAGTAAAACCATCGCAAATTTTTGGATCAAGCATAGGTTGGCCTCCTAGGCCTCTCGAGATTGCTTCTCCCCAATTTGGTTTTCCATCGCTATACACACGCTCGTCATGATGACCTTCCATCCACTCATGAACAACAGCAACAGCCTTGCTCACTGATCCGGAACCTAAACCTCTATTAACTTTAGGACCGCTACCGATAATTCCGAGAGAAGACTCCACTGCCTTCATTATGGCTGAAAAAATCTTGACCACATCAGCAGGTCTCTCTCTTTTGGTGGCGTGAGCATGTCTTAGAAATGCATGAAATACAAGAGGACTGGATTTTTTCAATACGTTAGCTGGGCTATCTTCATTGCCAAAAAACCACATTTTAAATTGCCCCATTACTTTAAATAGAAGCTGAGTGATTGGATTCAATTCTCCTTGTTCCAAATCATGTAGAGTTAAGCTGCCAACTTCTATATCTTTAATGGTTGTCTCTAATAATTTTAAATAAGCTTTGGCTGAAAGCAAAAATAAATCCCAGTCATAAGCAGGAAGACCTTCAACTTTTTTACCATCATCATCAGCATCAATATCTCCTTTTGGACCAATTTTATGTGGATTTTCAAATGATCCTGGATTTACTCTTCCATCTTCATGAATTATGTCTCCAAAAAGTCTAGAAATTTCTCCTTCGGAGATTTTTATCATGTCGAGTGCAGTTGTGAAACCTAGTGGCAAACCAAAATAATTATGAGCGTCTAGCTGTCCGGCAATATGCGACATTGCGTCTTCACCAAAAACAAATTTTTGATGAGCTATCATGAGCTTTTGAATACGATTAATTCTTGTCGAATTACCAGAGGCTCCGAATAATCCCTCTTTGAACGGAGCATAATAAACAAAAATCCACATTAAAGCTGATCTGAGTCCATATCGATCAGAATCTTGAATAGCCTCACCGAGTGGAGAGAACAGCTTGTTCCAATTTAATGTTTCACTCTTTACAGTATGAGAAGCTGTTTGCGTTTGTAATTCATAATCTGCATAAATTTTAGTTAAAAATGGAAAAGAATAAAACAAAAACTGAGCAAATGTTTGCACAGCAAAAACATTGTCTTCATTTTTTGGAATATCATCTTTAGTTAAGCCAAATTGCTCCGGATTATTATCTATTAATTCTGCTGCAAATTCATGAAGTCTTGAAGCTACTGTTCTACCAATATTTCCAGAGAGGGTTTGGTAACTAAAGTCAGGATTTGATGTCAGGATCAATTGATCTGTTGGCAAAGTTTCTTCGCCAGGATAAAAAGCCCAATTGCCATCATCGTCTTTTACAAATCTATCTGCAGCAAGCTTGATACTCTTACCTTCTCTAATAACATTTCTTTCATGCAGCACAACTAGCCTGGATGGATTAACTGCTCTGCCCAGTCTATCTTTGAATATTTCATATTGATCTGGAATCATTTTACTTTTTAAGAGATTCAGATCAGAAAGTATTGCTATTGGAGGTAGAGATCCTTGACGCAAAGTTGGCAAATATTGAGAAATTTCCATAATCTTGGTTAAATAAGGTCCATAAACTGGATGACCAAGAGTTTCCCCATATAATCCTTCTCTAGTGATCTTAAAAGCTCTAAGATTATTGAAAAGTTCGTCTTTTTTTCCTTCAGCAAAATGCTCACCATGTATACTGCTTGCATACAAAGCATAGGTTTGCAGTAACCCCATTATCGTTCTGCCCTCTGAGTTTGACCACGCGTCATCGTCAGTACCCATTCTAGATCCATTAGATTCGTAACCCTTACCATCTTCCATGAAATTGTATTTAATCTTATCAACCAAAGCTCTTAAAAATTCATTGTCTGATTCTTGATGAAGCGGCGTCCAAAATGCCACCTCTTTTTTGATCACATATTTAACTATTTCCCAAGGACTCAAACTATCAACTTCTCTATTTTCAATGTCTTTTGTAAATTCATCCAATCCCCACTCCTCAATAAACAGGGTTCTTTGTCTCACAAGCTCGTCTTGGAAGAAATCGTACATTATTAAAACCGAGTCTGCCTTATAAATTTCATCTTTAATTGTTGATTTTGCTTGTTCTAATTCTTTAGAATCTTCTAATTGCTCCTTTTTCAGGTCAATGCTTTTTGCGATTTTACTGGCTTTTAGTATCAATTTATCTTGCAGGCTATTCTGCAGTCTTTTTAATTCTTTTTTGTCTATTTTTCCAGAAGCCTCATCGTCTTCGTTTGCAGCAAAATCTTCCTCATAAGATTGAATTAAGGACAGCAGCTCATTTAAACTATTCTTTTTTTCTGAAACCGGACGTCTCATGCTTCCAAGCTCCATTAGGACAACTTTAGTTTTATCATTTAGCTCATCTGTCAACCCATCCTGCTTTTTCTTACTTATTTTTCCTTTTTCATATCCCCTATGGGTTAGATCGTCGCCGAAATCATCTAAAACAGTTTTTAGATCTCCTAATTTTGGATTAAATATTTTTTCGTAATTCTTATTGATTCTTTGAGTGGAATCTTCGTATGTATCTTTTTTCTTTTTGGCAAGCTCGATTGTTTGGTCAATTAAAGCTACTTTTAAATTTTTAAAGTCTGGGACTAAATTAAAAAATTCCTTCGCCAGCATCGAAATAATTCTTTTTGGTGTGGTTGGAACTTCATCTTTAGGTATTTGTAGTCTTCCAAAAACAGATTCTGTAAAAGATTCAATGTCTCTTCTCGCTCTTGCACCTCTTGCATCCTTATTGAGTTTGATTGCCATTGCTATATCTTTTAAGAGAATGGTGTCATTCTTATGCAATTCTACCGGATCATCAAAACCCTCACGTTCTACAGTTACTACAAAGTCAACTTTTAAACCTGCCTCAAAAAATAAATCTAGGAATGGAGCCAATCCTGCGACAACATTTGATTTAGAAAAGCCAGGATCAGCTACTATTTCATTTTTAATTTTTCCTATTTCCGCAATTGCCTGTGTATAAAAAGCTATCTTGTCTAGTATTTTTTGATAAGTCTTCAAAGACTCCAGATCATCTGATTCAGAGTCTACATCTTCCTCATCTTCATCTTTTTTTATTGGTTCTTTTACAGGTTCAAAAGCCGATTTAATTTTCTTTGAAATTGCTGCGAGAGGAGTGTCTATGTTAATCTCACCAGCTAGTAAGCTATCATATTCATCAGCTATTGGAAGTATTTTCTCTTTAATTGATGCTTTTATCTCATCCTTCAACTCTTCGTAGCTTAAACCCAAGTGATCTCTTTTACGCTTCAAGTTAGCAATAACTTTTTCAGATGCTTCTTCAAGTTTTCGCTGGTATTCTGTTTGCGCTTCTGGGTTCATTTTTTACAAGAAATACAAGAGTATAACAGTGAAAATTATACTACAATTAGAATGGAAAAACCCAGATGCAAATCTATTTAAAATGTAATTTTTAACAGACAGACCAAAAAATACATTAAAATACTCATTTTCTTTGCAAAAAAGCTCCTACTATAACTACCCTTCTCTGTTACTTGCAGCTATAATTGGCTAGTCATGGCAAGTTCTTCTAGTTCAGAAAACAAAATTTTTAAACGCTCTGACCGTATTGGTCTTAAGAAGATTTCTGGCGTTGAAAACTTGCAGCCACAAGCAATCAATGAGGTTTTAAGTGATAGTGCTTACTGGATTAAAAATTTTTATAGTGTTTCAGCCGGCACAAGAAAAGTTACTTGCAACATCATCGTTGAAAAACCAGACTCCGGAAGGCATTTTAGCGACAATCGCTTTGATCTAAGTAGAGCTGAAGATCTTTTGGAGGGTCGAATCGGAAATCCAGATGATCAACCATTTATTTTTCTTTCAGATCTTCTTAATTTTGTTGAACAAATTCGCACGTCATTAAAGAGTAATAGAAATTTTGTTGTCACTCAGGAACAAGGAAATAAATTAGATGACATCAAAAGTGTTTTTGAATGGATTGGAGTTCACCCATCCAATAATAAAATCACGATTGAAGAGCTGGAGCGCATTGAAAATGAACAGCTAACTGACAGAATCATTAAGTTAATAGAATTGATTCATGAAATTTTGGCCCCAAGTATTGGCCCTCTCGATACAAATAAATCAAGAGATGACGACGAGCAATTAGGAACTACTGCCTCAGATGGTAGTGGTGGCGGTGGAGGTGGAAGCATTTTACTTGGAGGTGGAGGAGGCGCTTCAGGCAATTCTTCTGATCTTGGAGGAAATGATCAGGATGGCCAGAAAAAAAGCGATGAAAGCCAAAGAAGACCAGATCAACCTCCAGACCAATCAAGAACACCTGTCAAAATCTCCGAGCTAGACTCAGAATCCAAGCTCTACATTCAATCTCTTTCAATTATAGCGATCAATCAGGCTCTTAATAGATATTTTAATGCAGAGTCATTGGCTAAACTTGGACTTCCTCCGGGAATGCAGGTCACTTTTGATCAATTGCCGCTCGAAATTCGTCGTCAATTAATGGATCGCTCTTTTCTGCAAGTTGAAACGTTATTGCTTGGTGGCGAATTTTCTTTAGACAAACTCATTAGCGACTCATCTCAAAGAATTAACTTTAGTAATCAAGCTGCTCTTGGCTTATTAATGGATGTTCATGGGCTAAACTTGATTAATTCCGCTGTGCGCGATATTGCCATGAGAGGCAAAGGCGCTGAAAAAAGAACTAAAGAAAATGAAAAGAAAAAACTCACTAAAGATAAAATCAGCCAAAGAATAAAAAACGATAAAGAAAATATATTGAGCACAGAAGCTGCTCAAAAACAGATAGATAAAACTGCCGCCAATCCTGATTTCGCCAGAGTTATTGAAAGAGAATTGGACATCATCAATAACGAACAGCAATTGGACAAAACTCTTCTAGAGAAATTGAGTGGAATTATTGGATACGACAGCGTAACAAACGAGCGTATTGTAAATAATACCCGCTCAATTATTGAGCTTTTGATTCAACAAGGTTTGCCTCCAGAATATCTTATTCCTGATCCAAAGAATTTTGACTACAACCGCTTTAAAAATATTTTTGGTAACGACATAGATCAAAAACAATTTAATGAACATAAAGAAGAACTTGCTAATTTAATTATTTTTTATTGGAAACGCAAAAGAGCTATTTGGGCCAAAGAAATTAGAGAAGAATTCAGTCAAGAGAAGCTAACTCCAGAAGAAGCGCAAAAGCTTTATGAAAAAATCAAAAAAGATCCAAAAAGAGCTGCTGTTTTACGCAATTTAGGAACCACTCTTAATTACACTGGCGGAAGATCAACTGCTGAAGAACTCGCTGAAAATGCAGGAGAACTAAACGAATTGGACGAATTAGATGGATTAGTCGACAACAAAGCAGCAGAAGATTTTAAAGCCCAACAAAAAGACTTAATTTCTAAATATTTATCAGCCAAGCTAGCAGAACTTAAACCAGCTGAACAGCAAAAAACCATGAAGGTTTACTTTGAGTTTTATATGCCTGGTGTTGCCTACACAACATATAATATTCAAATTTTTGAAACTACCATTCTTCCTCAAATAAACCCAATGGATCTGTATATGATCCAGGCTGGAGAAGCTTTTGGTCCCGGGGCTTTTGCTAGAGACGAAAGTGGCTATGTTCAACAAGCTTTTGACCCAGAAACCGAGTATCACGGTACCGGCCTCATGGACAGCGCTATCGGACAGACAGGTAAAAGACTAGCTGCTGAAGCCATAGGAGACGCTCTTTATTTAATTCCTGGATTTGGAGAGGGTCTTTTGGCAGCAGAAGCCTCCATTCCTATTCTTAAACAAATTAAAAACCAGCTCATTGAAATGGGTTTAGAAAAAGTTCTGGAGTTTATCAAAAAAAATTGGCCGTGGCTGGTTGCGCTCGCTGTTCTAGCCGCACTCAGCTCAATGCTGCCCTTATTATTGCTTCTGGCTCCTGCAGCCATTATGCTGCGCAATGGATTTGCGGGGATAAAGGATTTCTTCTCTGGAGCAGAAAAAGCTCTTGGTAAGATTGGTGAAGGAATTGGAGGTTTTGGCAGTCAAAGCGGAACTAACTTGGCACAGAGAGCAGCTGCACAAGGACAAGGAGCTGGAGCTCAATTTCCTCAAGGAGCCAAGACCCTAATGAATCAATTCTCTTCTTCGGCAATGGCCACAGCTGGACAGGCTGTCATTGCCACCGTTGGAGCAAGCACTATTTTTATTTTTATTTATCAAACAAGTTTAAACTCAGCTTTTTTAACAGATTTTCCAAAAAATGAATCAGAAATAAATGGAGGAGCTGGCGGTGAAAAGACATCTAAATACGCAGAAATTAACAAAACCGCAGTTATTAAAACTGGTTGTGCCAGCCCAGAGAACGATGGGGCTAAATGTGAAAATCCATCCTTCCCTCTTTCCATAGAATACACTGTCACTATTAAACCAAAAGAAGATTTTTCACTACAAATCACCGATATAAAAGACACAATTAAGTTTAAACAGAGTAAAAAAGGCTGGGAAGAAGCTGGTCAGGCCATGCCAAGTATTCCGAGTGAGAAGCTTTTGGATTTTGATTATTTTAAAGATTTGATCAAAGAACAGGGAGGTTTAACAAACACTCCGCTTAGTACTACCCCTACGCCAACTATTGGCTCTGGAGAAATAACACCGACTCCATCAGAAACAGTTCCAACAGATGGCGTTATTGTAATTCCAGCCGGCGAAAGCCTAACATTTACTTACACTCTAGATGAGTTGGATTCTAACTACAATCACACTGCTATTCTCAATACCATTGAGGCTAATTTTTATTATCAAAACTCTTTTATGTCTGGAACAGATAACGTTACAACTGCGGCGAGAGTTTGTCTTGGAAATTGTAGCGCTGGTGCCGGATGTTGGCCGTCAACAGGAACAATCTGGCAATTACCATTCGGAGATTACAGCCACAGCCCTCCAAATGCTGGTGGTTTTGGTGATAGTTATGACATTGGTTGTGATGGTTGTTCCGGAGCAGCTATCTATGGCCCACCAGTTTACGCTAATTTTGATGGAAACCTTTGTTTCAAGAGATGCGATGACAATCAATATGGATGTAGATACATACTGGAATTTCAATACGAAGGTCAAACCTACTATGAAGACTTTGCTCACTTTCAGGAACCAAACCCAGCCCTTAGTACTCCAAACACCTGCATGCAGGTTGAAGCTGGCTTTATGATTGGACTAATGAGCAACAGAGGAATCGGAGATGTGCACTCACATTTTGGAACAGTAATTGATGCGGGGGGCGGTTGGTGGGGATCAAAACCAGCAAGCTCAGCCATTGAACAGCTAATGCCAGAGACAGACAATGGTAATTCTCCTGCTAAAGTTGGTGATCATGTAACTAGTTGCTACGATTAAAAATAGGAATAAAAATATGCAAAATCACACATCTGAGCCAAAGAAAAACGGCCTAAAAAAAATAAATTTCTTATTTATAGTCATTGCTGTTATAGTTGCCGCCTTAATTTTGGCCGCTGTTTTTGTCATAATTACTCCACCATCTGAGACAATTATTGCTAATAATTTTGTAGTTAATAATTACGACGACACTCAAAGCACCTTCAAAAAAGTATCTTTTAGCGGCAGTAAAATAGAAATTCCAGAGCTATTTAATGTCTATCAAACAGAGAACAACACCGGAATAGCTGATGGACTAGCAAATAAATTAATCAACGAATATCAGCTTGAAGCCGATAGCAAAATTCCAAATTATTGGCTCGCAAGCAAGAATTCTCTCACTAAAAATAGTTACGAAAACTACTATACTTTTAGCAGCGTCACTGAAAATAAAGGAGATGATAATTTACCCATTGTTACTGAAGAAGCCCTGTCTACCTGCCTAAATTTCTACAACAAATATAACATCTTATCGCCACTGGTTCCACAAAGAGACAATCTTATTTATTTAAACAGCGGTTTTGAACAAACCAGCACTGATCCTAAAAAAGCTGTTTTTTTACAAATTCCTCTAACTTACGAATTAGACGGTTATAAAGTTTTTTATGAAAATCAAAACAACTACCCATTCTTTTGCCGCGTAAATAATTCTTATGCTTTGGAAAGAATTGTTTTTAGAGATTTTTTCCAAAATTTTCAAATTTTAAAACAACTTCCTTCTGTTTCTATCGACCAATCAATTAATAATATTAAAAAAGGCAATGCCTCAATTATTAAAGCCGATAGTAAAGCTAGTTCTGCGATTGATCTTAATTGGATTAATAATGCTGATCTATATTCAATAAAAATTGAGTATCGCTATGACGATAAGCTAAAAATTGCCTATCCTTTTTATAGATTTGGGGCAAAAATAACTAATTCTAGTGGAATTAAAATTGAAGCAGAAATAATTACCCCAGCAGTGGCTGCTGCTGTTAACGACTAAACAAGTCCAAAGCCTTTCTGCTAAAATGGATTAATCGATGAAACAGCACGCAATTCCGCAAGACATTACCAACTATAAATTTCACCTCATCGGTCAGATGACTCTAAAGCAATTTGGAGAAATGGCCTTGGCTGTAATTATTGCTTTTGTTATCTTTAAAACTAACTTAATTGGCATGATTAAATGGCCTCTTATTTTTTTAACAGTCGGCTTAGGAGCCTTAATTGCATTTGTTCCTTTGGAAGAAAGACCGATGGATCACTGGATTAAAACTTTTTTTAAAAACATTTATAAGCCAACGAAATTTTTTTGGAAAAAAGCCAGTAAAATCCCTGATTTTTTTAATTATAAAATTACAAGCGCTCAAGAAGACTTCTTTGCACCAAGTGTTAATTTAAACCCCGCTAAAAAACAAAGAATTTTTGAATATCTAAAAAGCATTCCAAGTGATGAAAAATTAGATGATTTTGATTTAGAAGAAAATCAAAAAATTAGTAACATTCTCAATGAATTCGACAATGTTAAAGTTGATCAAGATGAAGTTGAAGTTGAAATTAGAAAACAAGAAAAACCAGACTTAAAAATAAGAGTTAGAAAGCTTAAAGCTCCTCAAGCCTTTGTCTCCACAAGCGATCATCTGCCAAATCAAATTTATGGACTAATAATAGATGGAATGGGACAAGCAGTGCCGCAAGCAATTATTGAAATTCAAAATCAAAGCAAAGAAAGCCTAAGGATAATCAAAAGCGATAGAGATGGTAATTTTGCAATCAACAAATCTCTTGAAAATGGAAAATATTTAATATTGGCAGAAAAAGATGATCAAAAATATCCAAACTTTGAAATAGAATTAAAGGGGGAAATTCTCAATCCCCTTGTAATCAAGCCCTAAAATTTAGTAAACTAAAGCTAGCTCATGAGCGATAACGCGATTAGATCAACTACTCAAGAATTTCTTGATGTCTATGACATTGTCAACGACATGGTTCTATTAAAAGATGGCACTGCTGCCATAATTCTTCAAGTCGGAACGATGAATTTTAGCTTATTAGCGGAGCAAGAGCAGGATGCGGTTATTTTCACATATGGATCTTTGCTAAATTCTTTAAACTACCCAATTCAAATCAACATACAATCCCAAACCAAAGACGCAACAAAATATCTGAGACTTCTTGATGAACAAATCACAAAAGCAAGTTCAGATCGAAAAGCAACATTGATTAAGCAATATAGAGATTTTGTTGCAGCTTTAATAAAAGAAAGAAATGTTCTGCAAAAACGTTTCTACATTATTGTTCCGGCAACCCCTGGAGAAATGGGCTTGATTAGTCCATCTAGCGTTTTGCCTGGAAAAAATGCTTTTGATATCAGCTCTGTTGAAAAGAGTGTTCTTATAGAAAAGGCCACCAATATATTAGAGCCGAGAAGAGATCATCTAACTTCTCAATTCAATCGCCTTGGATTGTATGTGAGACAACTTAGCACTCAAGAAATAATTCAAAATTTTTATATAAATTACAATCCCGAAGCAGTTGAGGGACAAGAAATAAGTAGTAGTGAAAACTATACCACTCCCCTAGTTAGGGCGAGTTTTGGAGGAAAATTTATGCAATTAAACAATCAATCTGGCAACCCAGTTCAAGATCAGGCAGCATCAGTCGCACAAATGCCACAAGGTCCTTCTGCAGAAGAAATCTTAAGCGGCAATCCAGCCCCGACCGCTCCAGCTAGCAGCCTGGCTAATCTTCCAGCAGCAGAACCAACAACCACTAACACTGATCTGCCAATCACTTCAAACTTAGCTGCTCAACCAGTAATGGAATCAGCAACCCCAGAAGTTCAGCAGCCAATTATTAGTCCAATTGTAGATTCAACTCTAGTTTCTGAACCGATTGTCAATCCAATCGTCGAACCAGTCATTGAAACAGTTGTTGAACCATTTACTCAAGCAATTGATCCCACTGCTCCAGTTATCTCTGCTGTTCCGAATCAGGTCTCGGCAGAACAAATGGTTCCAGAACAAATGGCTCCAATAAACCAACCTGCAATCCAACCTGCTCAAGAAATAAACCAAAATTTAGACATCAGTCTTGATTCTAGTCTTATTGATTCTAGTCTTTCTGAGCCAGAAGTCGCTCTTCCTCAAACTTTTGTTGAACAGAGTCCAGTGACTTCGTCAGAGCAATCAGCTGTCGAGCCAACTACAGAACCAATTGCTAATCCAATTACTGAGCCAGCTGTCGAGCCAGCTTTAGATTCGAACTTGAGTTCAAGCTTAGAACCAGCTACTGACCCAACGAATTCAATTACACCAGATAATAATCTAGCTAGTGATTTCGCAGAAGAAATCACTCCACTACAAAATAAATTTGAGCCAGAATTAAAACCAGATCAAAATCAAACTATATAAAAAAATAATATGAATTTTTTTGGCAAAAAGAAAACCACCGCTTCGACTGAGCAAAATCAGATAGATGCAGAAAAATACACGCAAGAAAAACTGGGTGAATTCTCTCGCGGATTAGTCACCATTCAAGATATTATTGCTCCAGAAGCCATTGAAGTTGATTTTACTTACCAAAAAATTAATTCTACTTATACTAGAACATTGTTTGTGGCTGGTTATCCGAGAGCTGTTCCAGCCAACTGGCTCTCGCCGCTCATTAACTATCCGCAACAAGCCAACATTTCCATGTTTGTCTTTCCATCTGATACTGGTGATATTTTGGATAATTTAAAGAGAAAAATTACCGAAATGGAGGCTGAAATTACTTCGGATATAAGATCCGGAAAAATCAGCAACATTAATACAGAAATTAAATTAAGTGATGCTCGCTCCATGCGCGAACAATTGGCAGCTGGCTCAGAGAGATTTTTTCAGTTTGGTCTTTACGTTACGGTTCGTGCCGACAGCAAAGAAGTTCTAGATAAAATTACCAAAAGTATTCAAAGTACCCTAGGTGCTTTAATGATTGTTTCCAAAAAATCAGCCCTACAGATGGACGAGGGTTTTAAGACCACCCTACCAATGGGAGTTGATCGTCTTTCTGTGACCAGAAACATGGACACCACTTCCCTAGCCACCACTTTTCCATTCACTTCTTCAGAATTAACCATGGAAACCGGTATCGTTTATGGCATCAACGAGCACAATGATTCTTTGGTCATTTTTGATCGCTTTAAAATGGAAAACGCCAACATGGTTATTTTTGCCAAATCTGGTGCCGGTAAATCCTATACCGTTAAACTTGAGGTTCTTCGCCAATTAATGTTTGATGCCGAAGTTATCGTTCTCGATCCTGAGCATGAGTATGAGGAACTCTGCAAAATGGTTGGCGGCGAATACATCAACTTTACATTTGGCTCAAAAGCCAAAATAAATCCTTTCGACTTGTCCAATGTCTACGAAGAAGGTGAAAATGAATTAGGCCAAAAAATTCTCTCTATTCACGGTCTTCTCAAGGTTATGCTTGGCGAAATGACTCCTCAACAGGAAGCTCTTCTTGATCGCTCTATTATTGCTGCTTACAAAGCCAAAGGAATTACTCCAGATCCGGCCACTCAAAAAAACACTCCTCCACTTATGGAAGATCTATACAAAGCCCTGATCGGTATGGAGCAAGACGAAAGTGATGATATTGCCGCCCGTTTGGAAAAATTTATTACCGGTTCTTTCCGTGGAATTTTTGATCAGGCTTCCAACATCAACATTCAGTCTCAGTTTACAGTTTTTTCAGTTAAAGAAATGGAAGAATCACTTCGTCCAATTGCCATGTATGTGATTCTTGATTTCATCTGGACTAGAGTAAAAAAGAACCTCAAACGCCGTATTCTTGTTATTGATGAGGCTTGGTACTTTATGATGCATCCAGATAGCGCAGCCTTTGTTTATTCGATGGTCAAAAGAGCTCGTAAATATTATCTAGGCATCACCACTATTACTCAGGATGTGGAAGACTTTTTACACAATGACTATGGCAAAGCAATCGTCTCTAACGCTTCCATCCAGTTTTTAATGAAACAATCTACTGCTTCTGTACCAATCTTAACTCAAACTTTTTACTTATCTGAGGGTGAAAGACAACTACTCGTCTCATCGGATGTTGGTGAGGGCATCTTTTTTGCCGGTCAGAACCACGTCGCGCTTAAAGTTATCGCCTCTCCAGCAGAACATGCTGTTATCACCACTAACCCAGAAGAAATTCTTAAGCAAAAAGATGACAAAGAAATAAAAAAGACAATTAGCTCTGGACTAGAACCAAGAAGTGAAAGCTATGAGAGCTATAAAAAAACAAGAGAGCTTAGAAAACAGCGATTGGTTAATAGTGCTGATTTTAAAAATTCACATGAAGAAATTAAACAAAATAAACCAAAATGGCAAAGCCCAGAAATAGACGTTAAAGAGGATTTGCTGGAGAATGCCGACAAGACAGCAGAAAGCGCCTTAAAAAGTGACCACCTCGCTTTTAATCCTGATGATGAATTAGAAAAGAGAGAAAATAACATTGCCCAAAGCCAAAATAATGAAGAAGAGAAGCCAAAAGAAGACTTTAAAATAAAAACTGTTTTTGGCGAACCAGAAAAAAAAGAAATGAAACCAGATCAGCACGGTGTTTATAGCATAAACGACTACACCCCTCCAAAGTAATAGTTTCAAAAATTGCCCCTTGCTAACTGTGGAAAACCTTGTGTATAAGTAAGCACTAGTTCGCTTATTTACTGCCCCACCCTGTTCTTAATTTTAAAGAAAGACAAAAAATGTCAGAGCAAGTCTATGATTCGGAAACCATCAAGCAAATTTGGCAGATGGCTAAAGTTGATTTAGAAGCCAGTCTTAGTCCTGCTTTTTTTAATACTTGGATTGTTCCAAGCCCCTTGACTTCAATTAAAATTGAAAACGACCAGAATGCAATTGCGACAATTTCATGCATGACTGGCTTTCATGTAACGAATTTAAAATCGAACTTATATTCTCAAATAAAAACAGCATTAGAAAAATATATTAACAAACCACTGGAAATAGAGTTTGTTGTCACTGATTTAAAAAGATCAGCTAATTCAAATAATCCAAATAGAGAGGCTTTTGGAGAAAATCTTTCAAAGAGCAATCCTCAACAGCAACATTCCCCAAGCCATGAAGAAATAAACAAACAAAACTATAATGAATTCAAAAATAATTTGATCGTCAATAAAAGTTTTAGCAACGACCAAGGAAATAGACAATCTCCAACCGTAGAAGAGCTTTTTTCTCAAGCGAATATTAATAACAATACTTTTGACAGAATTAAGGTTCGCGCTCAACAGATTGGACTCCGTCAAGACTATACTTTTGAGAGTTTCGCTGTTTCATCTAGCAATGAGATGGCTCATGCAGCTGCCACCGCCGTCGCCAATAATCCAGGAACAAGCTATAATCCTCTTTTCTTATATGGAGGGGTTGGAGTTGGTAAAACTCATCTTATTCATGCTGTCGCCCATCACATGCTTAAAAACAATCCAGAAGCAGAAATTATTTATGCTTCCGGAGAACAGTTCACGAATGAAATAGTCAGAGCAATAAAAAGCCACACGACACTGCAATTAAAAAATAAATATCGCAAAACAGACCTTCTTCTTTTAGACGATATTCAGTTTATCGCTGGCAAAAATTCTGTTCAAGAAGAGTTTTTTCATACTTTTAATGCTCTTACTTCCATCAACTCTCAAATTATTCTTACCTCAGATCGTCCGCCTCAGGAGATAAGTCTTCTTGAAGATCGCTTGAGATCTCGTTTTGAGGCCGGATTGATGATTGATATTCAGCAACCAACTTTTGAGCTAAGAACTGCAATTCTTTTATTAAAAGCTCAATCAAATAAACTTGATATACCAATTGAATTAGCTCAAAAGATAGCGTCACAGGTGGATAGTGCTAGAAGAATTGAAGGAATTATTAAAAAAATTAGATCAGCAGTTGAGCTACAAAATTTGTCTCTAGATTCAGTTTTAATTGATAAAATATTACAGAGCGAAATAAAACAAAATCAACAAAAAATAATCAAGGCTAAACCTCAAGATATCATCAAAACTGTTGCCAATCATTACAGAATGAAACAAAGCGCTGTTCGTGGTAAAAGAAGAAGTAAAGAATTAGTTAAAGCAAGACATATTGCCATGTATCTACTTAGAAACGAACTTCAAATCCCTCTCGAGGAAATAGGCCAGTGGTTTTCAGGAAGAGATCATAGTAGTGTTATTCATGCTGTTAAAAAAATTGAGCAAGATTTAATTTTAAACCAAAGTATTCAGCAAGACGTTTCTGCAATGAAAATGTCACTGATAGCTATCTCAAATTAATTGATACATCTTTTAAAAATTAAGTATTAAATAAAATAAAAACAAAGTTATTAACAATTGTGGAAAATTCGGTTGATAAAAAGTTAAAACATTGTTAACAATAACTCAAAAAGCTTATAGGACTGTTGAAAAGTTATAATAGTTTTAGACAGAGTTCTACATAATTCAACAAAATAATTAACAAAATAACGCCACTTATGAACTGCAGCATTTGAATAAATACTAGAAGAAACAAACAAAAATATTAACTTATTCACATGCCCTACTACTACAACTACTAAGAATATATAATTAAGTAAAAGAAAATATGAAACTAAAAGTTTTACAAGAAAATTTAAAAAACTCGCTAAACTACCTACAGAAAGTAATTCCTAATAAACCTCAAATTACTATTCTTTCTTCTATTCTGTTAAAAGCAAAAGACAATGAATTAACCCTCTCAGCGACAGATCTTTATTTAGGAATAAAAACAAAATTGATAGTTGAAATAGAAGAAGAAGGAGAATTGATAGTCAATGGAGAACTTTTTAAAAGCTTAATAAATTCTTTGGATAACGGAAAAGTTGAGATTGAATTAAAAGAAAACTCTTTGATAATTACTCAAAATAAGACTGTAAGTAAATTGTCTTGTCAAAAGAGTGATGAATTTCCAAACTTTCCAGTAGTTGAAGGAGATTCTTTCATTTTTGATTTAAAAGACTTGGAGAAAATTCAAAATCTAGTCTCTTTTTGCGCCGGAATAGATCAGTCCAGACCAATTCTCACAGCTCTTTTATTAAAATTTGGACAACATGGCTTAGAAGTCGTAGCAACGGATGGTTTCCGTTTAAGCAATCTAATCCTAAGAGACATTAATTCTAAGAAAGAAAGAACGATCTTAATCCCAGCTAAGGCGCTGAATGAGCTATATAGAATCGCTAAACAAATTAATGTTGAGAGTATAGAAATATTAGTCTCAGATGAATTAAAGCAGCTTCTGTTTAAAATTAATGGAGTTGAAATGTATGTGAGATTAATTGAAGGAGATTACCCTCCTTATGAAAAAATTATTCCTCCAAGTTTTTCTTTAAAAATAGAATTTGATGGTGAGGAATTTTTGACACAGCTTAAGAGAGCAGCTATTTTTTCAAGAGATGTCTCCAATATTGTTAAAATAAAAATAGAAAAAGACAAAATGAATATCACTTCTCAATCCCCCGCCCTCGGAGATTATTCTGGAGAGATTCTAATTAACAACCTATCAAGCGAAGATGGAGAAATCGCTTTTAATGTTAATTATTTAATTGATTTTATTAACGCAGTAAAACCAGATTCTCTGGAATTTGGAATGAATGAAAGTCTAAAACCAGCTGTTTTTAAAGACAAAAAAATAGACGATTATTTCTATATAGCAATGCCTTTTAGAGTCAACAGTTAGTCTTTAAAGCAATATTTTTTATGATATAATCACTAACTTATGCAAAGAACATGGAATCCAAAGAAAAAAAAGAGAATGAGAATGCATGGCTTCTTGAAGAGAATGCAAACCTTGACTGGACAAATTGTCATTAAACGTCGTCGTGCTAAAGGTCGTAAAAGACTAGCCGTTGCCAAGCATTGGTAAACTTATAATAAATGTTAGCTAAAAAACACCGATTAAATCTTTCTTTAGAAAAGAATTCTTCTATTTTTCAAAAAGGAGAATCTTCTTTCTTTTCTTCTAGATTTTTTTTGGCATATCTGAGAGAAAATGATGAATTTTTAAAAGTTGCGTGCCTGAGTCCAAAAGTAATCTTTAGTAAAGCTACAGATAGAAATCATTTTCGTCGCATGCAATATAGTCTTCTTGAAAAACAAATTGAGAAAAATAAATTTTCTTTACTTAAAAAAAACGACCTAGTAATTGTTATTAAAAGAACTTTTGTAAAAGACGAGAATCTTTTAAGAGAAGACTTCTCTACTCTAATAGAAAAGATAAATGCCAAGAATTTATAATTTTTTAGCAGCTTTTAAGCATCAAATCTTTTTTACTCTTTTTGGTTCTTCTTTCTCTTGTCATCAGACTCCTAGCTGCAGCAGATACACAGCTGCGCAAATTAAAAAAAATGGTACAATTGTCGGGTTATTACAAGGTTTATGGCGAAGTTTAAACTGCCTCAGATTTTAGGATAATTAAATGAATATTTTTATTAACTTTTTTTCTTCCGTCTTAATTTTTTTAGACTCAATTTTTAATAATCTCGGTTTAACCATTATCGTTTTTACGATTTTAATTCGTTTAATTTTATTGCCACTAACTCTTCCAAGTATTAAATCTAGCAAAAAAATCCAAGAGCTTCAGCCAGAGATGAAAAAGCTTAAAGAAAAACATGGTAAAGATAAACAAGGTCTAGCTTTAGCTCAAGCACAGCTTTACAAAAGTTATAATATTAATCCTTTAGCTGGCTGTTTGCCACAACTTTTACAGTTCTTTATTTTGATTGTGCTCTATCAAAGCATTATTGGTCTTTTTAATAATACCGGCTCTCAATTTAACCTAACATTTTTATGGGTAAATTTAGGACAAGCTGATAAAACTTATATTTTGCCAATTATTGCCGGTATAACTCAATTTTTCTTGTCTTTGATGATTTCTCCAGCAACTCAAACTAGAGACATAGTTAGCAATGACTCCAAACTTCAAAACGTCCAAGAAGCAAATAAAAAAGAAGAAGATCTCGCCGAGATGGCTTCTACAATGCAGCAGCAAATGATTTTTTTAATGCCTATTATGACTGTTTTTATAGCTCTCAAACTTCCATCAGGACTAGCTCTCTACTGGGTAATTGGAACAATAATTACCATTGTTACTCAATATTTTATTTCTGGTTGGGGTGGACTAGCAATGTATTGGAATAAATATGTGGCAGCGGTCGGTCCACTAAAAGGCAAATATCTAAATATTTCAAATGATAAATCTCTTACCAAAATTCCAAGTAAGATATATATTAAAAAAAATGAAATCTTTGCTAAAAAATCTAATAGTGAATCTTTAGCCAGCGTCCTTAAAAGCATAGATGGAAACAAAAGTCCTACTAAGCCAAAAAATAAAAGAGCAACTAAATCTAAAAAAGACATTAAACAAAATCGTAAAAATAAAAAAAGATAGAAAGTAAAAATGAAAATACAAGAATATTTAGAAAAATTAATTAAACATTTAGGAGTAGACGATGACTTTGAGATTCTTCTCGAAGAATTAGATGATCGTCTAAAAATTGCAATTACAGTTCCAGCTACCGACGTTGCCCTATTAATAGGCAATCGCGGTGAAACTCTTGAGGCAATTGAGCTTTTAACCAAACTTTCATTTAAGGATGAATTTCCTGATAAAAGAATAATTCTTGATATTAATGAATATAGAAGCGCATCTGAAGATAGACTTAAAGAAAAAGCTCTCGGAATTGCACGTAAGGTGTTGGAAACAAAACAATCTCAAGAAATGTACGACCTAAATTCTTATGAGCGCTATCTTGTGCACAGTGCTTTAGCAGCAGACGAAACCCTTAAAGAAGTTGAAAGTTTTTCCGAAGACAGAGATGAAGAGAGGGTTCTGGTTATCAAATTTAAAGAAAATTAATTACCAGGCTTTGCGTTAATAAAGCGGCAAATATGCAGGGAAAAATTATTGTTTTTACTGATGGTGGTTCAAGAGGAAATCCCGGTCCAGCCGGAATTGGTGTTTTTGTTACCGACGAAAATAATCAAGAAATTCATCGAGAATATAAATTTCTTGGAATAAAAACAAATAATGAAGCTGAATATTTAGCCATGAATTTAGCTTTAAATTATCTAAAAAATAATTTTAAAGAAAAAACAGCGATTGTTTTTAAGCTGGATTCTAAACTAGTAGTTGAACAAATGAATAAAAATTGGAAAATCAAAGAAGCTCATCTCAGAATTTTGGCTGAAGAAAATTGGAAGCTTTTAAAATTAATCCCCTATTCTTCTTGTGAAATAAAACATATTCCAAGAATAGAAAATCAAATGGCGGATATGCTGGCCAATCAGGCCATGGATGACGGTAAATAATTGTAAAATTTTAATAGGCTTTGTTCCCCTTTGTTTTTTGTTCTAGAATGTTTTAGTAATGCTCTATCACTCAGAGGAAGAAAAACCAATCGTTTTAGTGGTTTCTGAAACTGATCTTTTTATTCCAAAAATGACAACTGACTTTTTAAAATCTAATTCTTTAGATGTAGAGTTGGTGAATCTCGATCAAAGTTTTTTCTTAGAGTATGAAAAAATCGCTAAACAGATTAAGAGAGTTTATAAAATTATTTTTATTTATGGTTTTCACTCTAATTCTCAAGACCTGTATCTCAGAATTTTTGATTTTTTTGATTTATTGAATGAGCAACAAAAAGAGAATATTCCTATTATTTTAATTTCTCCTTTTACTACAACTCTAGATATTTTAGATGATTTTGTTCCAGAATATAAAAAACACTTAAAAAACCAGGCGACTTTCTTGAAAGATTTTATTTTAAAGTTTAATCGAAGTCTCGTTTTTTTATCTCAAGACATATTAATTAATAATAAAAAAATTAGTCACCCTCTACTCCTGTTTTTTTCTGCAATTAAGCAAGGGTATTTGTTTGATTTGCAAGCAAAGTTTTATTTCCAGGATGAATTGAGTTTTTTTAATTTAATTAAAGATCATTTGATTAAGCCTCATCACTCTGCAAAATTTGTTATTAAAGGATCTTCTCTTTCTTCAGCTAAGTTGCTTAAAAATATTACTTATCTTTATGAGCAATATTTTCAAAAGAAGCTTTTATTGGTTGAGCTTTTCTCTGATGAAAAAAAACCTCTTTTTCTTCAAGAATTCGCTGTTGTCAATAATTCTAGAGTACAAATCGAAAATCTTATTGATCAAAAAATTAGAGATATTTCCAAATCAGATAGCGAAATATCTTTAACAATGCCTTCTGAAGCAAATATAATAAAAGCTCTAGAGATGAATAAATTGCATAAGATTAGGGAGCAAGAAAAAGAGCTGGCAATTAAGGGGCTTGAAGAAAAAGAAAGCAAGCAAGTATTGGATTTGATTAATCAAGCCCATAAAGAGCCACAAAAAGAACCCGAGGATGTGAATTCAAGCTCTGAGTTTGCTACAAAAATCGAAAGCCTGTTCTCTACTCAAAGAAAACAAGCCAAAAAAGCTCGCCAAGTAAAAAATATAAGTCAGGGTAAAGAAATTATTAAAAAAAGCAAAAAAAGAAAAATTCTTTTTTGGATTGGAACCGTTGGTTTTGGTTTGGGTTCTGTGTTTATCGGTTTGTTTTTTCTTTTTAATGCGAGTTATAAAAACCTCCAACACCAGCTTTTTAATTCAGTTAAAAACAAAGGAGATGGAATAGAAAACATTGATAAGTCAGTTCTTTATAGCTTTTTTAATTTTCAACTAAACCAATATTCGAAGATTTTTTCAGAAGAAAATCTTAGTGATGCCTTAGATGTTAGAAGGCTAAATGATTCCCTAGCATCTCTTTTTGAAAGTAAAAATAAAAACCAAAAAATAGCTTACGATTTATATAAAAAAACCCTTGAAGGGGGAGTGGAATTGAAGCAATCTTATGGTGATTTAGCCTTATCAACAGATGAAAAAATAGAAAAAGAAAAAATATTTAACTCTTATTTAATGTCTTTAAACCTTGATCTATATCAGGGAGAGGAGAGAACTGTTTGGCAATCTAGTCTTAACACAAATAAAACAGCGCTCAGAGATGCTCTGCAATTTAAAAGATTTTTTACCTCATTTAGAGATTTAATGCTTTCTCCAGGCAGAGTTAACTTTCTTATCTTAATTCAAGATAGCAGTGAAATCAGATCAACTGGAGGATTTTTAACAGAAGTAATTCTCTTAAGTTTTGACAATGCCGTTTTGGTAGACAAGCAAATTTTAGATGTGAACGATCTTGATTCAAGAATCTATGGTCGCAAAGAATCCAATCAAGAAATAAAAGACATACTTGGGGAAAACTCGCTTTATCTTAGAGACAGTAATTGGCAAGCTGATTTTGTCAAAAGTAGTCAAGAAATTGCATGGTTTGTAGAGCAGATTACCGGATCAAAAATTGATTTAACATTAGCTCTTAACACTAAAACAATAGCTGAACTACTGAGAGTTTTAGATGGAGTAGATTTAGGAGAGAATCTTCTGATTAATGCCTCTAATTATTTAGAAAGACAGGAGAAAACTGCCTCCCTGGATTACAAAAATATTGGTGATGAGAAATTTACCTGGCAGTTTGCCAAAGCCTTGTTTAAAAAGACATTAGAATTAAATGGAAACTCCTTTGCTGCCTTCAGCAATCTTTTAACTGAGCATCTAAATCAAAGAGAAATCTTAATTCAGACCAGCAATCAAGGATTGCAACAGGCAATTGAAGCTAATTCTTGGAGCGGCAAAAAAATTGGAGTAATCTGTCCAGCAGAATTTAAACAAGAAAATTGTCTTTTAGACTCTTTATATCAAGTGGAGAATAACGTGGGAATAAATAAGGTTAATCCTTATATTAGAGAAACAATTGAGCACAATCTTGGAATAAGCAAGGATTTCATACGTCACAAGCGCAAAATTACTTTTGAAAATTTTTCAAAAACTGACATTTGGCCCCTTGGAGCTTATCGTAATTATTTAAAGTTTTATTTAAATCCAGAGGCAAGTTTGGAAAAAATTGAGATTAATAGTCAAAAGTTAGAAGAACAAAGAATTAAAATAGTTGATACGGTTGATGGCAAAGAAATATCTGTTCTTTTGGAAATTCCAAAACAATCTAAGATTGAACTCTCGATTACATATCTTGTTCCAAATAAAATGAACCCCCCATTTTCCTATGTTTTTTTCGATCAAAAACAACCAGGAATTTTTTCTAAGAAAACAAATTACAACATAGTTTTTGATGAGCAATTTAAGCCACAACTCATCGCTCCCCAAGCTATTTATCAGGATAAGACTATTCGCTTCGAGAATGACAATCTAGATCATTTTTTGTTTGCCATTAACTTCAGTGAGTAGAGAACAAAAGCCTTAATTTCCACGTGCTTTATTTTTTAGGATTAATAATTTTGCTTTGGCAGCAGTCTTTTTGCCATATCCAATATTACAAAACTCTTTTTAGTTTGATATAGTTTGTTATTAATAACGCTGGCTTTTAAGTCAAGGCTTATTGTGTTAAAATAACTGCCTGTTAACCAAGAAAGGTAATGAGTATGGAAAAAATTAAATTTGCTGTTTCTAAGAGACAGGATAAAAAAGTCAATCAATTGCGTAAAGAGGGTATTGTTCCTGCCAATATGTATCAGGCTGGAAAAGACTCTGTTTCTTTAGAATTAAATAATCTTGCTTTTGTAAAGTTGTCTCGTCATTTGAATGAAAACGCTATCGTTTATCTTCAAATTGAAGGTGAAAAAAGCGAAGTTCCTGTCTTAGTTGATGATGTTCAATATGATGTTTTTGGTAAGAACATCTTTCACGTGGTTTTTAGAAAAATTA
>CAJBWJ010000031.1 GCA_903959355.1 uncultured bacterium | reverse complement strand
ATTAATTCTTAAAAATTGGAATAAATTAAATCTTGATTCAAGAAAAAATTTTTGGCAATTTTTAATAATTGTCAGCGTACCACTCATTATTTCTTATAACGCCCTTTCTTACGATGTTTTCAATTATATTTTTAATGCCAAGATGGTGATTGAATATGACGCCAATCCTCACATTAAGACAGCTCTTGATTTCGCTGGTGATTCAATGCTTCGGTTTATGAATAACACTCATACTCCAGCTCCTTATGGCTACGGCTGGACTGCCTTATCATTGTTTCCGTATTTAGCTGGCATGGGAAAGTTTTTGAGTACTTACGCTGTTTTTAAACTTTTTGCTTTTTTGTCACTTTTATTAGCATTGCTCGTTAGCGAAAAATTCTTTAAAAAAATAAATTATCGTCAATTAGCTTTATTTTTTCTCAATCCGCTGGTTTTAATAGAAGTTTTAAGTAGCGCTCATAATGATCTATGGATGCTTATTCCAGCACTGCTAGCTATTTATTTGGCCAGCAAGTTTGATAAAAATAAATTAATTAAACTTAGTTTGATTATTTTTTTAATGGCAATTTCTATTTCTATCAAATACGCTACTTTGGTTCTATTGCCTTTCATTCTCTATTTAATTTTGAAAGAAAAAATAGGCAGATGGAAATATACTTTTGATTTGATGAGTTTGGCTTTATTTTTACCTTTATTAACAGATCGCTCTCGCCAATTTTTACCATGGTATTTACTTTGGTCTTTGATTTTTGTGCCAATGATTCAAAATAAATTTTGGCGTAATTTATTAATTGTTTTTTCTCTATCTTCCTTATTGAGATATTTGCCTTGGTTCTATTACATTCCGTGGATGAGCTTTCATTTGGACACAAGTAATGAAATTATTTGGCAAAAAGCTATTACTTGGCTAATTCCAGCTTTCTACCTCTTGCTTAGTGGGGTAACTTTCCTATTTAATAGAAGACGTGAAGAATAAAGGTCTTATCTGGTTTCTAGTTTTAATTGCTCTGTATTTTGCACTTCATCTTTTCAAATTAACTGCCTTACCTGTTTTTGCTGATGAATCAATTTACATTCGTTGGTCTCAATTAATAATTGATGATTTTAATCGTTATCTTTTTTATCCAATGAATGATGGCAAAACTCCTCTACTAATGTGGCTGATGGTGCCTTTTTTGCGCTTATTTACCGACCAGCTTTATGGAGCAAGATTAGTCTCAGTTTTAATTGGATCGATAAGTATTTCTTTTATATTCTTTATTTTGCTCAAACTTAAAGAAAAAAAAGCTGCTTATTTTGCAATGTTTCTAGCTATCATCAATCCATTTATCTTTTTTCATAATCGTCTGGCCATTACAGATGGATTACTTTTTGCAAATCTAATTGTGGCTTATTTCTTCACCATTTTGATTGTAAAAAATAAAAACTCTTGGTCCATCTTGGGTTTAGCTGTGTATTTCTTTTTAGCAATTATGAGTAAAACTCCAGCATTACTTTTCATGCCAGTTTTTTATTTGGCAATCTTTTTTGAAGAAAAAATGAATTTAAAATTTTTAATTGAAAAAGTCCTGAAAATTAGCTTAGGATTATTGCTTGCCGGTTTAGCTTTTGCTAGTTTTAAAGTAGTACCTTTGTTCAGTCAATTATTTTCTGTTGGAGGAAATTTTTTACAAAACAAATCAACAATTTTTTCACCAGAAATTTGGCCTATCATTATAAATAACACTGTTTATTTTTCAAAACAATTAATGACTTATTTAGGACCAATTGTTTTAGTTTTAGCTCTGCCAGCTTTTGCTAAAACTCGTCGCAAACAAACAATACTTTTTTTATCTGGAATTATTTTTATTTTACCTTTAGTTTTATTTGGAAAGGTTCTTTATCCTCGCTATATTCTGCCAAGCAGCTTATTTTTTATAAGCTCTGCAGCTATCTCAATTTATAACCTGCGAAACAAAAAAACAATCCAATACTTAGCCTTACTACTAATCATTCTGCCTTATCTGCTATTTATTAAAAATGCTTATTTTAATGTCGATCAACTTCAACTTAGCGTAAAAGATCGAGAACAATTTTTGGAAGAATGGTCATCTGGTCATGGCATTAAAGAAGCGACAGCAATGATTCAAGATTTAGCCAAAACACAAAAGGTGGCGGTAGCAACTGAGGGTTATTTTGGCACTCTACCAGATGGAATCCTATTAAATTTACATAATCAAAATGTCGACAATATCTATGTTGAAGGTATTGGCCAACCAATTAGAGAAATTCCTGAAACATTCTGGCAAAAAGCGCGAGGATTTGATCTTAAATTATTAGTTGTTAATTCACATCGTTTAAAAATGGATATACCCCAATCTCAGCTTTTAGCGAGCTTCTGTCGACCAAACCAAGCACCTTGTTTGCAAGTGTGGGAAATAAAAGAAGAAAATTTTAAGTAAATTTTAAGTTGAGGGTTTAATATTTTTTCAGCATGATTAAGCCTGAAGAAAAATATTTCTTAATTGCTGACACGATAAAAGAAATTGTAAATCTCAGTTCTTTTAGTAAAAAAGAATTTATTTTTAGTTCTAAGATCGATCTTCCAAATGAAATCAGAATATTTGGAAGTAAGGTTGTTTTTCAAATGTTGCTTCTTCAGTTAATAAAAAATGCTCGTCAAGCATATGATAGAAATCTCCAAAATAAAATTATTTTAATTACCAGCAAAATAGAAAATGAAAAAGAACTTTCAATTAGTGTGACAAACGGAGGGAAAGGTTTTTCATACAACACTTTTATTTTTAGAGAGAGAAATAACGATTTAGATATTAATGAAATAAATAAAATTATTAAAAAAAATTTTAACGGTTATACAAAAATATTTTCTAAGAAAAACAGAGGAACCACAATTAAATGTTTCTTTCCTCTAAATTAATAAGCTTGTAACCTCTATTCTTAACTGTTATTATCTTTAAATTTTTCAAGAAAAGTTTTGTTCTGATTCTTCTTATATATACACTAATTGTTTTTTTGAGAGGTTGCGGTTCTCTATAACCCCAAACATAAGAAGAGATTGTTTCATATGGAAGAACCATATTTTTATGTTTTAAAAGACACTCGAGAATTTTTAATTCCTGAGGCCGAAGATGATTTTTGTTTTCTAAGTTGTCTGAATCTTTGAGTAAAAACAGAGAGTTTTCAATAAAATTATTATCTTCAATCTTTTCTAATTTGAGCAAATTATCAACTTTTAAAGAAAGTTCTATTAAATT
>CAJBWJ010000030.1 GCA_903959355.1 uncultured bacterium | reverse complement strand
ACAAATAAAATAAGTACTAATACATAGGTCTACTTTATTTTTTTTAATGAAACTTTTGATTTGCTTTTCTTCGTTGAAAGACATGATTAATTTAAGAAGTTCTCTGGTGTTTTTACTTTTTTTCGTGAGATCAGAAATAATATTAAAAGCAGTGCCTGTGGAGCTAGGGCTGAATCTATAAAAAGAGTTATAAATTCCATTAAGTATTTCTTTATTGCTGAAAAAAAACTTAATTTTATATTTTTCTTTGGTTTTTTCTTCGATTTTCTCAGCAATTGCTCGCGCGATACTTTCATGTCCATAACCTGTGGTGAAGATTCCAATAGTTTTCATTGTGCGCTTATTATATACTTTACTTGAAGAAATTTGGCAGAACGCTATTATGAAAATAATCATGGGTCTTGGAAATCCTGGCAAAGAATATGAAGAAACTAGGCATAATGCTGGTTTTGCTCTAGTGGAATATTTAGCCAAAAAGTTTTCTCTTGCTTTAAAATTTGATAAAAAATTTCAAGCAGAATATGTTAAAGCTGAAATTATTAAAAATGGAGTGGCGGAGGACATCTGTTTAATTAAATCAATGAGTTTCATGAATAATTCTGGGGTGACCTTGAGAGCTTTTTTGGATTATTTCTTTGAAGAAATAATCAAAGAAGATGAGGGGCATCATCTAATTGTTGCTCATGATGATCTAGATTTGGAATTGGGTCAGTTTAAATTACAAAAAGGTAAAGGTCCTAAAGTTCATAACGGACTAAGTTCAATCTATCAACACTTGGGACATAAAAATTTTTGGCATCTTCGCCTAGGAATTGATTCAAGAAATGGTGAGCGCAATATAAGTCCCAGTAGCTATGTTTTGATGAAAATGAATCAAGAAGAGAAAACAAAATTGCAAGAAGTTGTCACTGAAGTAGCCGATTCACTTTTCAGTTAAGTCTGTTTTTAAAAAAATATGCCCATTTTCAATTTTTCTTTCGAGAAAACTAAAGATCTTAAATATATTTATGCGATTCGTTTGATTCGAGAGTTAGCTAACCAGCTAATGGTTTTTTTCTTGCCAGTTTATTTTTTCAGTATTCGTTTTTCTTTTATGAGTCACTTAGGCTTATCTTCCTTGAAAGAAGGCATTTTTAATGTGGCACTTGTTTATTTTTTGACCTATTTATCTGCTTTTTTATCTGGTATTCCGATTGCAAAAATACTTGCTAAATATGGAATAAGACATGGATTTTTAATGGGTCATTTGTTTTATTGTTTATTTATTTTGTGTCTTTATCTTTCCAAAGACAATCCATATTTAGTCCTAACTTCAGCCATAATTAATGGTTTTCAAATAAATTTCTTTTGGAATAGCTTTCATTATTCTTTAAGCAAAAATAGTAACCAAGCCAAAATGGGTGCTAATTTAGGTTTAATTAATTTTTTCCTTAATTTGTTATCAATGATTGCTCCAGCTTTAGGAGGAATAATCATTGTGGCGCTTGGCTACCAGACCTTATTTTTACTTGGTCTAGTAGTTATTCTTGGCGGTGTAGTTTTTTCTATTTTATTAGAAAACGTTAAAATTAAAGATGCCATTTCTTGGAAAGAATTTTTTTCTTGGCTTAAAGAACCTGGTTTTAGGCGTCTGTCTTTGAGTTTCGCTGGTCGTTACTTTAATGATGCCAGTATTAGTTTGTGGACTCTTTATATGTTTATTCTTTTGGGAAGTACCAAAGGTGTTGGTTATTTTTATAGCTTATCTCTATTTTTAGCATTATTTATTAGTTACAGTGCTGGTTCTTTTATAGATAAAAATAGAGGTCGCAAGCAATTCTTTTTATCTGGTGGATTT
>CAJBWJ010000029.1 GCA_903959355.1 uncultured bacterium | reverse complement strand
GAGCCTTGTTTAAAGCAACTTCAGGTAAAGAAGAATTATTGGCACAAACGACAGGAGTGCCACAATTCATCGCTTCTAAAATTGTGAGCCCAAAGCCCTCATAAAGTGAAGGCTGAATATAGGCGATAGCTCCGCTATAAATAGCTGACAAATCATTCATATTATTACCATCTAAATCAGTTAAAAATTTAATTCTATTCGCCACGTCGCTTAAAGCTATCTGAGATTCTATCCATTGCCATTCTGGAATGTCATGTGGGTAGAAATTTTTGCCGACACAAACGAGACTAATTTCTTTTGGTAAAAATTTGAGTGTTTTAATTAATTGAGGAATATTTTTATTGTAATTAATATCTCCTACATATAATAAATATTTTTTTGGCAATTTATATTTTTTAGAAACTTTAGAAATTTCTTGGTCAGTAGCTTTTTTAAGATCTGGATTGGCAGCTAAATAAATAACAGATATTTTTTCTAAAGGAAATTTTAAATATTTAGCAATGTCTGTTTTGGAATTATTTGAATCGGTAATAATAGCGTCAATATTACGAAGAGCTAATTTTTGTCTGACAAGGGCTAGAATTCCTTTTTTACCAACAGGATAATATTTTGGATAAAGCAGCGGAATAACATCATGGATGGTGACAACTGTTTTTGTTTTTTTAATTAAAGGTAGCGTTGAAAAAAATAAATCAAAAAAAGGATAATGAATTATTTCTGCTTTAAAATCAGAATCCTTATCCTTTGAAAAAGCTAGTTCAATTCCTTTATTTTTACTTAGAAATTTAGCTAGAAACTTTGTATAAACCCCCACTCCTCTGATTGAATTTCCATCATGAAGTGGTGAATCATTTAATAAAACTTTAATTGGCATATTTTGTTTCCAAAAATTTTAAGTAAGCAACTGGATGATGTAGGGCACTAAAAATGGCAAAGACTAAACCTTGCCAACTATCAACAAAACCTTTGTGTCTTAGATAGATTAAGAAAAATGTTTTAATTGGTTTAAAAATAACATGATCTGAGAAAGTAATTGGGTTGACTGATAAATTTTCTTCAAATAATTGTTGAGCTTTGAATGAAGTGTAAGTTTGAAATTTTCTTAAATAATCTGCAAAGGTCGGATTGCTGTAATGTAATAAATGTCCCTCAGCATAAGCCGTCTCGCCATTAACTTTCATTTGCTCATGAACATCTTTGGCTGGCAGACCGGCTTTGCCATTAATATAAAGACGAATGACGGGATCTGGATATTGTCCACCTTTACTTAGAAAGCGCCCGCAAAAGAAATTTTTTCGTCTAATCCACCAAGCGGCTACTTCAATTTTTTTGTTTTTTTCTATAGCAAAATTTATTTTTTTGATGAAGTCTTTTAATTCCTCATCAACTAACTCATCAGCATCTAATTGTAAAACTAATTGTTTAGTGGCTTTATCCATGGCCATCTGTTTGTTGATATGGAAATTTTGTTTGTTGCTGGTTGTAAAAACTTTTGCTTCCAGGATTTCTGCAATTTCTTTGGTTTTATCACTAGAACTGCCATCTACGACGATGATTTCGTCTGCGATATCTTTAATCGACTCTAAGCACTTGGCAATGTTTTTTTCTTCGTTGTAGGTAGCTAAAACTACTGAAAGCATATTCCCATTATAGCCTACATTTTTTCTAAAGTCTTGATTCCAAGGAGTTTTAGACCTTCAGCTAAGGTAATGGAAACAGCTTTAACCAACTCAAGACGAAATGCTTTTTCGGCAGAACTATTTAAAATAGGATATTTATTATAAAAACTATTGAAAAGTTGTGACAAATCAAATAAATAATTACATAAATAATGAGGAGAAAATTCACCTGCAGCTCTAGCAATTACTTTACTTGAATCATTAAGTGAAGATAAAAGAGATTTCTCTAGTGGGCTAATTTCAAATTTAGCATCTGAATCTATTTGTGAGTCAGACTCTTTTGCCTTACGCAGAATGCTTTTGGCTCTAGCATAAGCGTAGAGCATGTATGGGCCAGAATTTCCTTGGAGATTAAGAATTTCATCCCAATCAAAATTAATATTAATTTCTGATTTTCTTTTTAAATCATTCCATTTGAGAGCGGCAACACTAACTGCTTTGGCAATTTCTTCATCTTTAGTGAAGGTCAAGGCTTTTTCTTTGGCTTTGTTTAACACTTCTTCAAGCCAAATGACATTTCCTTTTCTAGTAGACATTTTGCCTTCTTTAAAACGATAAAGACCATGTTTGACATGAACTCTATTTTTCTTGTCATACCAACCTAGAATTTCTTCAGCTTTGTAAAGTTGTTGAAAATAAAAAGCTTGTTCTCCACCAACTTCATTGACTATCAAAGGAGCGCTGCCATCAGCATTTTGATAACGAGGGTTTTCACTACGCCATTTATCAGTAGCTAAATCTCTAGTTGCATACAAAGTGCTGCCATCTTTTTTGGCAATCATTAAAGGAGACAGTTCATCGTTTGGATAAAAAATTAGAATAGCGCCTTCTTTACCTTCTTTAGCTATGCCTTTTTCTTTTAGTTCATTAATGATTGGAGTAAGCATGTTTTCGAAATAAGATTCACCATAGCCTCTGCCATCATTTTCAGTAAAAGTTACCCCTAAATATTTATAAATTGTGGCAAATTCTTTGAATGACCAATCGATACATTTTTGCCAAATACTTCTCGCCTCTTCATTGCCTTGTTCGAGTTTTTTAAACCACTCTCTGGCCTCATCGTTTAACTTTTCATCTTTTTCTGCTTCATCATGAAATTTAACATAGAGAGCAACTAGTTTTTCAACTGGATTCTCTGCGTTAGTAATTTCTTCCTCGTTGCCCCAATGTTTGATGGCGACGATTTGTTTACCAAATTGTGTTCCCCAATCTCCCAGATGATTATCTCTAAAAACTTGATAACCACTAGCTTCTAACAAATTAGCAACACTATCGCCAATAATAGTTGACCTCAAATGACCGATGGTAAATGGTTTAGCGATGTTTGGTGAAGAATATTCAACTATGGCCTTTTTACCAAGACCTAAATTAATTAATTCTAGATTTTTATTTTGAACTATTTTTTTAAGATTTTTAATTAAATATTCTTCATCTAATTTGAAATTAATAAATCCTGGACCAGCAACACTAACTTCTTTTAGAATATTTTGCTCATCTTGTTCTTTGATTTTTTCAATTAAGCTTTGAGCAAAATCTCTTGGAGAATTGAATTTTTCTTTTACTTGCTCATAAGCAGTCATAGCCAAATTACTTGATAAGTCACCAAAATCAGTGTTTGCTGGAGTTTCTAATCTAATCGCAGAAATTAATCCAAGATTATTTAATACTTTTTCTAGAATTTCTTTGACTAGGAGTTCTTTATCCATGTTGGTTATTATAGCGGCAAGTAGATAAAAAATCTGCCTTGACCATCACTTCCGTTAATTACTTTATCTGCTTTTCTTTCACCCATGCTATCAAACTTACTTGCCACGACAATGGTATCTTTTTTAGTTAAATCGCTAGCATCAACTTTATCTGTAAAGAAAAAAAGATTGAGAATTCCACCTTGGTAAGCAATTGGATTAACTTCAAAAGCAAAAAGAGCATAAATGTAAGTCTGCTGGTAGTCATTGGTAAAAACAATTTGTTTTATTTTTGATCGATCCATAGCGCGAAGATACTCAAAAGTTTCAAGATAGCCGTCTATAAAATCATTGCTACTTTTCAAAGCAAAATTTTTATAATAATTATTTTGATAAAAAGCTAAACTAATCAAATAAATAGAAACCAAAGTGACTAAAAAGATTTTTCTATTTTTCTTTAGAGATTCGGATATTGTTTTAATGGTCAAAGTAATAAGTAAAATTAATCCAGGTAAAGCCAAAATTCCTCTATTACTGCTGCTTTGGCCATCAG
>CAJBWJ010000028.1 GCA_903959355.1 uncultured bacterium | reverse complement strand
TTAAAATCTTTTAAATTAAATATCAATTCATTTTTTTGATTACTAAAAAAATTAAGAAAAGAAAATTTTTGCCAAAGAAAATCATCTTTTTTTATCAATTTAGCTGAATTTGCAATTTCTTTTTTTTCATTTAAACAAAATAGTTGATAAAAATAGTGATTTTTAAATTGCTCTTCTAAAGAAAAAACAATCGTTAAAGATTGATCGAGTTCTCTAATTACGTTTAGGTTTTTAATTTGTAAAATATTCTCTCTGATTGATTCGATTTCATTAATAAATGATAAATTTTCTAAAATAAATTCAAAGTCATTTAGATAGTTATTTTGATAAAAAACTGGAAACTTACCAAGATAATTTGGGTCGATTGTCTCTAGATTTAATTGGACATGATGAGTTAGTCCGTCAGCCAAACTTGCATCTGCAGAAAAAATTACCTTTTGATCAAAAACAACAATAAAAAGAGGCAAATCAGGCGGTAAATCTTTAGTTTTACTAAGTTTATAATCAAAAGATAGAATTTTTTGAGAATTTTGTTTAATTTCTGTGGTTGGAGTTGGAGTTGGAACTGGTAAATCTACAATTTTAAAAAAGTTTAAATCAATCAAATTATTAGTTAAAACAAACTGATGGGAAAAACTTTTTGCTTCAATATTTTTACTGAAAAAAATGAAATTTAGTAAAATTAAAATTAGAATCATTAAGTTATTATGAATTAGCTAAATTACAAGAAGTGTAGCGTTTACAAAAAGAGCGCAAATTTGATATAATCTCCGGATCGGCCCTATCGTCTAGCGGTTAGGACATCGGGTTCTCATCCCGATAACTGGAGTTCGATTCTCCATGGGGTCACAATAAGAAAAAATAAATAACAAGCAAAATGGGTTTCTCCGAAATACGTATTCCATCAGTTTCTGAAGCATCAATTCTAGTTGGTGCTTATGAAATGATCCCTGAAATAAGGGGGAAGAAAAAATGGGATCAATTTCAAAGTGCCATTAGCGCTGGAGTAATGTTAGATGACTGTATTGATTTTGTTCATCATAACAATGAAAATTCCAGTGATCGAGAAAAATATTTAAAAAGATACGAAATAAGCGCTGTTAAGCATATAGCACGTTTTCCAAAAGATGAAAATTTTTTCTGGTTTTTAGATGGAGTAATTAAAACTGAAGGTGCTGCTATGGGTGAAAAAGAGCCAGGATATTGGACTCCAGAGTCAGTTAAGGCTTACAGAGAATCTCCAAATGCTATTTGGGCAATATATATTGGCAGCTTATTTGACGACAAACGCCTTGATTATTCTGCAGCAACTAATTTGAATCGTGTTCAAAATGTGACAGAACTCTCTACACAATTAATACACCAAAGAATTTTCAATTCAGATTTAGCCGAATTAGTTAAAAAAAGAATGTTTTTTGGATCAATGCTTTTTCAAGTTGTAAGTGATTATGAAAAAAGAGAATTTGCCACTGAGCATGGAATTCCTAGCTTTGGAGGAATAGGTTTTGAAGAAATGAATAAAGCTGAGGTTTTGTCTATATTAGACGGATATCTAAGCGAATATATGAGCGAGGCACAAAAAGTTGGTATGAACAAAGCAGGACTGACTTTAAAAATGAAATTACTCAAAATATCAAAAAAAATACCAAAAAGATGGTTAATTAACAAAGCAATTGCCGATTGGCATTACGCATAAAGTTCTTGTAATATATCTAAATGAACAATCTTCAACTTTTCTTCGGTTATCTAGGCTCAGTTTTGGCTGCTTCAATTTTCTTTCCTCAAGTTTGGGCTTCTTACAAAACCAAAAACACTAAATTTCTTTCTTGGATGGGCATCATTGTTGGTATGCTTAATGGAGTGTCTTGGGTGTGCTATGGCCTATTAAAAGGAGATCCTTTTATTTACGTTACAAATACTATTTTATTTGTCGGTGCATTTTTATTAATGCTTCTCAAAAAGAAATACGGTTAGATAATTGATGTCTTGTGATATATATTATCAATATATATGGCATCTTCAAAAGCAGAACAAACAATCTATTCCCCTCAATCATCAGCTTCTGGAATATACGAAGACACTTTCACTGAAAAAGAGTTAGAAGAACTCAGAGAATTAGCCGTCAAAATTTTAAATGAGAATGAATGGATCGCCCCTCTCATCCCAGAGTTAGTAATTCGTCAATCAGTTGAATGGTATGCTCAATTATTCATTGGCAATTTGTTAAAACAAATCAATCCAAAAGGTGATGAAATCACTTTAGAAGAATTTAAAATTGTAGCAGAAAATTACTTAGTTATTTACAACTTAAATGGTGCTAAATGGTTTAAAGAAGCTTTTGAACTAGCCTGTTTAGAAGAATTAAAATCTCATTTTGAAAATATCAATGTTTTATCAGATGCTAACTTAAAAATTTCTCCAGTTCATGTCACCTCATCTTCTGGTAAAAAAACCTTTAATAAAGATGCTCAATTCAAAGTTTGGGATGAAAAAATAATTAATGGCAAACATGTTATTTCTCTTGATGATATTGGCGATCGCGGTACCACTCAAGAAACTATTAGAGAAAGACTTGTGACCGATGGAGCTTTATCTACCACTACTGTAAATTTAGTAGAAAAAATAGTTCCAGATGATATTGACGAAGAACACAAAAAGAAACACAGCCCAGACATCGCTTTACTCCAGGCAGCCTATCACTTCCTACTTGGTTGGGGACTTGATGATGGCAAGAGAGAAGCAACCAGAGATTTTAATACTATTGTCATTCTAGATTCAAAACCAGCTGAGAGCATCATTTCTTTTCAGGGTGGATTAAATTAAGAACAGTTAGCGCCGAAGGCGTAAGATCGTTTTCTTTAATAAATTCAGCTAATTTCTCCAAAGCAACCCACCTTACTTCTGATACTTCATCTTGATCGAAGTTAATTTTCACTTCATCTGTAAAAAAACCACGATAAATAAAAGCGAATTCTCTTTCTTCTTTTACATAAATTTTTTGCAAACGCTCTAAAGGTAAATTTAAACCAATTTCTTCCTGCAACTCTCTCCTTGCCGCTTCATCATAACTTTGGCCATAAGCGACATGACCACTAGTTGAAACAGTCCAAAATCCAGGAAAAGTGTCTTTACCCTGACTTCTTTTTTGTAAAAGCAATTCGTCACGATCGTTAAAAAGTAAAATAAAAATACTGCGATGCTTAATTGAGTTACTTCGATGCGCTTCAGCTCTTTTAACAGAACCAATTGCATTATCATCATCGTCCACCAAGTAAAAAAGCTCGTTGCTGTTATCTTTGGGCATATTCCAATCTTAGCATTTAACCACAAGTCCAACTATGCTAAGATTATTTTATGCAAAACATTACTTCCTTGTTCTCACATAAAATAATTAAAGACATCGATAATGAACTTGAAAAAGTCTTCCAAAATGTTCCACATTTACCTAAGAAAGCTGTAGAAATTTTAGCTAAAATTGCTCCTTACCTAACTCTTGTTTCTGGTTTGTTCTTAATTACTGGCGGTCTACGCAGTATTTTTGGCGCCAATGATTTCTATAGAATCTTCAATGCTTGGAAAGGCGTACCTCCACTTTATTTTTATTTAACAGGTTTGTTGCAAATTTTAGCTGGTGTTATTTCTATATCCATTTATAAACCACTCAAAAATTATGAGCTCAAAGGTTGGTTTGGTTTACTTTGTTTGAGTATTTTAGGATTAGTCATGAATCTGGTTAGCGTCTTCTTTTTCAAAGACGGTCTTTTTGGCTTATTATTCAGCTTAGCCGTCAGTCTCTATATTCTTTATGAAGTAAAGCCAGAATATGGCTTAGTTGGAACCATTATTAATAAAGTTGAAGAAGTTAAAGCCAAAGTTGCAAAAGTTAAAACTGAAATCAAAAAAGTAGAAACCGAAATCAAAAGCAAAAACAAGAAAAAATGATTTATCAAGATATCGTTGATTTACTCAGCAATGAAGCTCAATATCTTTTGGCTCATCAGTGTCAATTGCTGCCAAAAGAATTAATTGAATTCCCAAAGAGTGATCATGTTCAAAATGTTTTTTCTAATTCCGACCGTAGTGAAAAAGTAATTCAAAATTTGGAAAGACTTTATAACCACGGTCGTCTCGGTAACACTGGCTATCTATCCATTTTGCCAGTCGATCAAGACATAGAACACAATGCATCCTATTCTTTTTATAAAAATCCAATTTATTTTGATCCCGAGAATGTCATCAGACTTGCCATGGAAGCCAACTGTAACGGCGTCGCCTCAACACTTGGTGCTTTAGGACTATTGAGTAAAAAATATGCCGACAGAATTCCTTTTATTGTCAAAATTAATCATAATGAATTGCTGACTTACCCAAACAAATGGGATCAAGTGCTTTTCGCCCAAGTCCGCCAAGCCTACGAAATGGGTGCTGTGGCGATTGGCGCGACCATATACTTCGGCTCCAAGGAGTCCAATCGCCAAATAGTAGAAATCTCCAAAGCTTTCTATGAAGCGCATCAATTAGGATTAGCCACCATTTTATGGTGTTATCCACGCAATGCCGCTCTTCAGGATAAAGATGGCAATTACGAGAGTGCAGCTGACATTACTTCCTATGCCAATCGTCTGGGTGTAACTATTGAAGCTGACATCATCAAACAAAAAATGCCAGAAAAAGACGGCGCTTTCCTTAAATTTAAATTCGGCAAACAAAGCAAAGAAATGTATGAAGCCCTGAGTACTGAAAATCCAATCGATATGGTGCGCTTACAAGTTATGAACTGTTATGCTGGTAAAATTAGCCTGATCAATTCAGGTGGTGAAAGTAGTGAAGATGGTAGCTATCAAACAGATCTGCAAGCAGCTATTAAAACTGCCGTCATCAACAAAAGAGCCGGTGGAGCAGGACTCATCATGGGACGCAAAGCTTTTAAAAGACCTTTGGACGAGGGTGTCAAAATTATTCAAGCTGTCCAAGATGTTTATCTTGAAGAACGTATTGATTTAGCTTAGCCAAAGCAATACGCCTGTGTGAAATAGTGTTTTTAAATTCTGCACCTAATTCTGCAAAAGTCTGATTAAAACCTTCTGGAATAAAAATTGGATCATAACCAAAACCTTCTATTTTGCTACCTTTTGATTCAGAAGCAATTTTACCTTGAATTTCTCCATCAAAAAATTGAACAGAATTATTTTTTGGATCAAAAAAACAAATCACACTATAAAACCTGGCCTGACGATCAGTTTTATCTTTGAGTAGATCAAGCAGAGCTAAATTTCGCTCACTCGCAGTCCCCTCGAACCAACGATTGGAATTTACTGATGGAAATCCATTAAGAGTTTGTACTTCTAAGCCTGAATCATCGGCAATGGTGGGCAAGCCAGTTTTGATTGCATAGGCTTTTGCCTTGAGCAAAGCGTTGTCTTGAAAAGTTTTACCATCTTCGATTACATCAAAATCAGAGGCAATTTCTATGCCCATTTTTTGCAATTCAAAAACATCTAAGATACTCAATAAATTTAGAGAGCTATCAGCGAGAATCGCTTTAATTTCTTTAATTTTGCCTTGATTAGAACTAGCAATGAAAATATTCATTGAATAAATTATTTACCAAGTAAAGAACCGAGTCCGCCAGTCATACTCTGCAATTTTTTAGCAGCCACTTCTTGAGATTTTTTAATAGCCTCATTAAGAGCTTTAACTAATTCATCGCTATGAATACCTTGAACAGAAATGTCTTTAACTTCTTGGCCACCAGTGATTTTGACAATTATGTCACCACGCTCAACTGTTATTTCTTCTGCTGCTAAATCTTGTTGCATCTGTTTAGCTTGCTTACGCAATTTATTCAGATCTCCAAGCTGATTCATGAAACCTCCTGCCATATATTTTGCCTTTCTTTATTTTTTCTTTTAATTTCTACTGATTATAACAAAGAATTCTTCGCTTCGCGCATTAACTCTGAATCTTCTACTTCACTTGCAGCTGTAGCTAAAACCGATCCACTCTGCAAAACAAAATCAAATCTCAAATCAATACCTAAAAGATCTCTGGCTGCTTTTCCAAGTAATTCTCTATTTTTAATTTGTTCCAACTGTTCTTTATGAAAAGAATAATAAACAAAAACCTTAGCAATTCCTTCGCTCAAACTTTCTAATTTGCAAGACTTAAGAAGTGTCAAAAGAGAAAAATTATCAGTTCCAAAATTCTTAATTAAATTTTGCCACAAATCTTTAGTGTTTAATTCTGTATCTAAATTATTTTTTTGAATTTTTTTTTTGCTATCTGAAAGTTCTTGTTCATTTTGCAATTTATCAGATGGTTTTTCTTGTGAAGTTTTTGATGGTGAAGCTGATTGAGTTGGTGGAGTTTTTTTAGATCTCTCAATAATCTCCAAAAATTTGAGTTCCAAAACCAAAAATGGAATTGGAGTTTCTTGATTTAGGTCAATTGAAAGAATTTCTTTTAGAAAAAACTGATCTATCTTAATTGAATAACTAGCTTTTCCTTCCAAAACTGCGAGATTGATCAATAAATCTTTGTGTAAAAATTCAAAAAGATCTTTATAGAAATCTCTTTGATTATAATTATTATTTCTTAATTCTTCAAAAATTTTGATTAGAGCGTGCTCATCTTTTTGGATGACCGTCTCAAGTAAACTTTTAATATAAGTTTCATTATCGCTGGCCAAAAGATCTTTGATAATTTCCAAATCAAGCTTGCCATTTTTACAAGCCATCTCCAAAACCTTCACTCCATCGCGGAAACTGCCATCAGCCCTTAAAACTATCTTTTTAAGATCAGATTCATCAAATTTAATTTTTTCAGCCAATAAAACTCTTTCAAGTGCTTGTTTTAGCTCATCGTTGGTAGCTCTTCTAAAATTAATTACACTACAACGTGAAACGATGGTGGCAGGCAATTTATGAAGCTCGGTAGTAGCTAAAATGAAAACCACATGAGCTGGTGGTTCTTCAAGAATTTTGAGCAAAGCATTGAAAGCTTCGTTGGTCAACATGTGCACTTCGTCGAGAATATAAACCATCATTTTGCCATCAGAAGGAGGTAAATTGATTCTTTCTTTAAGCAAACGAATATCATCAATACGACGATTAGAGGCAGCGTCTAATTCCTGAACGACAAAAGAATGGCCTTCATAAACTCTTCTGGCAAAATCACTAGAGTCATCTGGCTCAACAAAAGTAAGTTTTTTTGGTGCAATTTTTTTAAAGAAGACATAGTCCACCAAAGCAGCGTTAGCCGGATCATTAAGCATTGCGCCCAAAATACGAGAGGCTGAAGTCTTACCAGTACCCTTTGGTCCAGCAAACAACAAAGACTGAGGAATTTTGCCATTTTCCATCATTCTTTGCAAAGATTCACGGACAGAACTGATGTTTAAATCTTCAATTTTTTTAGGACGATAAATACGATACCAAGCCATAGCTAGAGTTTAACACATTTGTGGTGTTTTGAAATTTAGTGATCGTCGTGATGATAACCGAGCAAGTGTAAAAGAGCGTGCTCTAAATAAAAACAAATTTGCGAATCAACCATTTTGCCAAATCTTTTGGCTGTTCTAACTGCCTCTGGAAAACTTATTACAACATCTCCTAAATGAGTTAATTCGTTTTCTGGAAGAGGAATGTCTTGCAATTGTCCCCGATCATGCTGAGGAAAAGATAAAACATCGGTTGGACCTTCGTGCTTTAAATATTTTTCATTAAGAGTCGTGATTTTTCTTATTCCCACAATTGAAACATCGACCTGCACATTATCAATATTATGTTCACTTAAAACTCTTTCGGTTGTTTCTTTAATTTTATGTCGATCTACAGGATAGCGTGATCCCACGAAAAGATTTGTTTTTATCATATATTTGTTTGAGAATCGCTCTTACTATGAGCTAAAACTGTTTTAAAATCTAGAGAAATTGGGCCGAGTGGGACCTGATTCTCTTCGTCATCGATAAATAAAATCATCACCTTACCTTTGCTATTTGGGCTCCAAATTTTACCTTCACGAATAACTTCTGGAGAACCACCAAATTGTTTTTTTACCCACATGGCTGGGCCAGCGTCAGCTACCACTCCGACCACCGCAACTTGTTCAGCTGGATTGATAACTATCATTTTGCGAAATTTGTACCAAGGCTTGAGATCTTCGTAATTTGCATTCCATTCTGGCAAATACATCAATTGTGTCGCAAAATAATATTTTTCTCGAAGAATAGACTCTTGTGTCAGCTGACCATTGTCTGTAAACCAACCAAAAGCACCTCTATTTGGAGCAATGCCTGCCTCAGTGTAAGCGTCATGTTCTTTTAGATTATCACCAGGAAAACGCAACAAATGTTGTTCTGAACCCATAATTCCAACGCTGTGATTAAGTTTTTTACCATCGAGCTCTGCTCTAACTTTAAATCCTAAAATTTCTGACAATTGTTGCTCCAGATAAAGCTCAGTTTCTCTCTCTAAATGCCCTGCTGGAGAATTAACATAAGAACTTAATTTGGCAATAATTTCTTGATGTTCTTGTTCTGAAATATCTAAAGCTACTTTTTTAGTTTTTTCATCCAAAATTTGATAATCCTGATTTGAAGAAGGCAAAGGACTAGTCATGGCAACTTGTCCAGCCATAGCTAAACCCGCTAGAATTTGTTGTGATTTACTTTGGGCAGTCATAATCTTAAATCAATTTATTAAGCGCTTCTTTTAAGCGAGTAATCACTAGATCTTTACCTAGAACCATCATCGTTTCAAAAAGAGGTGGAGTTGCTTTCTCTCCAGTTGTAGAAATACGAAGCATCATAAAAAATTGACCTCTATGCCAATCTTTTTTCTCTTGTAAATTTCTAGTTCCTTCTTCTAAATCAGTTAAAGACCAACTTGAAAGAGTTTCTATTAATTTGATAACTTCATTTAATTCTTCGATGACTAATTCTTTAGAATCGGCTTTTTTAAGTAATAAGTCGGTCTCATAGTTAAGCTCACCATAGAAAAATTTAGTTAATTGATCAAAATCTGCTAAAGTTACCAAACGTTCTTGGATGAGTGGCAAAACTTGGTCTATTTTCTCAACTGGAAAATTTTTGGAAATAAATGGAGTAATTTTTTCTTTTAGCTGCTCTGGACTTAATTTACGAATATAAACTCCATTAAGCCAATCTAATTTCTTAATATCAAAAGCAACACTATTACTACTTAGATCGCTTGGATCAAATTCTTTTACATAATCTTCCAAAGTCATTACTTCTTCTTGATTTTTTCTAGCCCAACCAAGAATCATAAAGAAATTCAACATTGCTTCTGACAAATAGCCTCTATCTAGAAAAGAAGCTGCAGAAACCATGCCCTTTCTTTTACTCATTTTTCCCTTGCCATCTGGATTTAGAAAAACTGGGATATGAGCAAAAACTGGGACTGGCCAACCAAAAGCTTGATAAAGTAGAACATGCTTGGGAGTGGAACTAATCCATTCTTCACCACGCATAATATGCGTAATTTTCATTAAATAATCATCAATCACTACTGCCAAATGATAAGTTGGATAACCATCTGATTTGAGCAGAACCTGATCGTCGATTAAGTTTGAATGAAAAGTAATTTCTCCTCGAAGCAAATCGGTAAAAGTAATTTCCTGATCAGTTGGAACTTTGAGACGAATAACATATTCTTCGCCGTCAGCCACTCTTTTTTTAGCCTCCGAAGCATCTATAACTCTACAGTGACGATCGTAGTGAGGAGCTTGTTTATTAGCCATTTGCTGTTCTTTGACCTCTGCCAAACGCTCTTTGGAACAAAAACAGTAATAAGCTTTATCGTTATCAATTAAAGTTTGAACTTCTTTTTTATAGATTTCCAATCTTTCTGATTGAATATATGGACCGAATTCACCACCTTTACCTGGACCTTCGTCCCAGTCTAAACCATATCTGTGAACAATTTCTTGAATAGCTTTTACTCCGCCTTCAACTTCTCTTACCTTGTCAGTATCTTCGATGCGCAAAATAAATTGTCCACCGTTTCTTTTGGCAAAAGCATAATTCTTAAGTAAAGTAGCCATACTACCCACATGCATTTCGCCGGTGGGACTAGGAGCCATTCTTGTACGAACTTGAGTCATATTGATCAGTATTCTATCACTTAACCTCTTATTTAGTTCCAGATCTAGTTAAATAATTAGCACTTATAGCTGGAACAAAAGCCATAAAATTATTATCACCTCTAAATACATAAATCGGTTGTAAATATTTCTGTTCTTCAAAACTATCGTAGTAAGCCAATTCAACTTCTCTAACCACTGCTTCTTTGATATTTTTACCATTGATTATGTAGGCATCTCCTGACTGAACTAGATTCCAAGCAGATTTAGCAGTACGCAGTGGATAAGTTTCAAAATTTAGATAATCAACTTGCCTATAAAAATAACCCATTTCTACTATTGAATTATTTGAAGAAAAAGCCGCTGTTAATTTGGCTGAAATAATACCCTTTTCTCCTTCGTTAGTGTAAACCTTATAAATTTGGTCAATTGGATTGCGATTGATGTCAACTTGCAAGAAGTCTGCTTCAGAAAGTGAAAAAGCTGTTTTTAATTCACCGCCAATTGATTTGAGAAATGTTATTTTTCCAGATGCAGAAGCCATATCAGCACCTAAAAAATCAGCTGATTCAACAAATTCTTTAACTCTTTCTACTGCCTCAAATTCTTCTGGCAATAATCCTCCGCTTGTTAACAAATCTGGTCTTGATAAAAAATTACTTTGCAAAGAAAAAGTGAAATCAACTGAACTAATTTCTAAACTTTCATCCAAAGGAGTGTTTTTGGTAAAGCGATAGGTTTTATCAGCAATCGTTTCTGGAGTAAAAATAAAACCATAAATAGAAGCAACTTCCTTAACTCTTTCATCAGCCAATAAATTAGCAGCTGACTTGGTGACCAAAAAAACCTTTGCTCTGTCATCAACCTCTTTTATACCGTAAGCCATTTCCAAACTATAAGACTGAGGTTTTTCGGTTTCATTTTGAGGAGGAAAATTTAAATTAGGCAAAATTCCAAAACCAACAGTTGGTGGAGGTGGAGGTGCTGGATGAGTGGCTTTCCAATAAGTTACAAAAGCATTAAGCAAAACTCTTCCCACCATTAAAAAAACTAAAACAGCTAAACCATATTTAACAAACAAACGACCAGCATAATTAGCTCCGCTAAGATTTGGACCAGAGCTATTTGAAGTTGTAGGCATAAATTTATTCTATATTTTATTCTAACTGTTTAGCTAGAGGTTTTTCCACTCGTAATTATTTAATATCCAAGCAATCAGTCGACTGGTATCAAGATAGCGATCTTTGCTATTCATTAGAGTCAATAAAATTTGATGGCCATCTCTTTCTACCAAAGTCACCAAAACTTCTCCTGCCAACTCAGTTGTACCAGTTTTTACACCAGCTACTCCTTGGATTTTACCAAGCAACTGATTACTGTTATAAAGATCATAAACCCAATCCTGACCTTCAATTTTTTTATAGGGAGTTGAGACCAACTGCTTGAGTTGATTATTTTTAAGCAATTCCTTTGCTATAACCGTTAGATCTCTGGCAGTAGCTTGCTGTCCGTCTTCATCTAGACCTGCTGGATTATTAAAATGAGTTTGTGAAAGACCAAAAGATGAAGCCTTATCATTCATTTTTTGCATAAAATTGGCAAAACCTAGTTGATTCCCATTAGCCAAAACATAAGCGCTGTCATTGGCAGAAAAAATCAACATAGCAGCTAGAAGATCTTTAACCTTAATTAACTGCCCTTCTTTGAGATTCAATTTGTTTCCAGAAACAGTAGCTTCTTTATTAACACGAAGTTCTTGATCTAAATTAAAAGTATCTAGAGCCACTAAAGCTGTCATCATTTTACTAGTTGAGGCAGGATAGAGAGAAACTTGGCTATTTTTTTCATAAAGAACAGTCATTGAAGAAAGATCGATGGCATAAACTGCCGTCGCACTTAAGTTCAAATCTTCGTAAGCTAATGCACTATTTTTAAATACTGGAATATTTTCTAGAGAAAAAAGGTTTACCTCAAACTCATTTTCTGTTTTTTGTGGATAAAAAAACCACAAAAAAACTGAGGCTGATAAAGAAACCAATAAAAATAGCAATAAAAAAAGAGAAGTTTTTCTCACTAATCCATTGTAGCAAAAGCTACGCGATTTTAATGCCCAGCTCTTTGAGTTGCTCAGCCGAAACTTCACTTGGGGCATCCATGATGGCAGTTTTGCCACTCGAGCTCATTGGGAAAGCGATGGTTTCTTTGATAGAAGTTTCACCGGCCAAAAGCATGACGAGACGATCAAGACCAAGAGCAATGCCGCCATGTGGAGGAGTACCCAGCTTAAAAGCTTCTAGCATATGTCCAACACTAGATTGAATTTCTTCATCAGAATAGCCCATAATTTTGAAGGTTTGCTTTAATACTTCTGGATCGTGAGCGCGAATGCTGCCACCTCCAGCTTCAAAACCATTGCAAACCAAATCGTATTGAGCGGTGACAATGTTTTCAATATTCTGACCATTCTTATGATCCTCAGCGGATTCTGGGACTGGTCTTGAAAATGGATTGTGGGTGAAAGTCCAACCACTCTTACCATCACGCACTTCAGCAATATCTTTTTTATCTACTTTTTTGAAAAATGGAAAACTCACTACCCAAGCAAAAGCCAAAGTACCGTCTTTTTTCTCTTCTTCAGAGCGCATGTCAAATTTATCAGCACCATACTTAGCAATTGCTTCGGTGTAGGGAATAACTGGGAAAGTTTCATTTTGCAATTTACCACCAACTTTTTTGATTGCATTTTTGACAATTTCTTCGACATGAGCCATTAATTCTTCTTGAGTGACGAAGCTCATTTCCAAATCAAGCTGAGTAAATTCAAAACCACGATCGGCACGTAAATCCTCATCGCGAATGCAACGAGCAAACTGATAATAATTCTCCACACCAGCCGTCATCAACAATTGTTTATATTGTTGAGGACTTTGTGGCAAAGCATAAAACTTGCCAGGATTAAAGCGAGAAGGGACGATGAAATCACGAGCACCTTCTTTAGTTGATTTGGTCAACATTGGAGTTTCTACTTCTACAAAATCCTTTTTTTCTAATTGTTCACGGAGAGCCTGATAAAACTTAGAACGAAGTCTAACGATTTTCTGCATGCGCTCACGGCGCAAATCCAGATAACGATATTTAAGACGCATCTCTTCATTCACATCATGACCATCACCTTCGACTAAAATTGGGAGTTCAACGGCTTTATTTAGAATTTTATAATCTTCAACAAAAATTTCTACGGTACCGGTTGGCAAGTTTGGATTAATTGATTTTTCTCCGCGTGCATTAATTGGACCAGTAATTTCAATAACTGACTCAGTAGTTAATTCACTCAATTTGCCACCAATTCCGACTGCTTGAATCTTGCCAGTTCTATCGCGTAAATCAACAAAAGTAACTTTGCCATGATCACGTTTACTATCTACCCAACCACAGAGAGTTACTTTTTCACCAATTTTTTGAAGCGTTTCAATAACAAGAGTTCTTTGCATATGTGAAGACATTATATTATGAAAAAGGAAAAAATTGAAAGGTTGGGAGGCCTGGGACGAACCCAGGCCTCTTTTCAACCGTTGGAGGCACTATCTGCCCTTTTGGTTGGGGGCATTCTTGCCGCCCTTGGTCTTCCCGTTTTTTTCATTGCGGGATTTTTTCTTTTTACTAGCCAAGAAACTCACCTCCTCCGGTTTAAGAATTTGTTAGTTTTAACCAAAAATTCCCCGCTTGTGGGAGACTCCAGTTAAAACCTTAATTATTATAACACAAATATGTAAAAAAAGACTCATGATTCAATTACAAAGACTCAATCTTCTTCATATTTGAATCTTTTTCTTTTTTTAGATTTTTCAGTTTTCTTTAATCTTCTCTCACGACGACTGCTGTCGTGAGGTTGCTGAGCTTTTAATAAACACTGTAGCCATCCAAGTGGACCAAATATTTTTATTCCATCTTCTGGAGTAAATTTTTCTACAGCTGTTCTAGTTGGTGTTGGTTTATCTAATTTTTCAGCCATTTGACTTTCTTAACCAGGGTATTCTAATTCACATTGAAGATATTAAAAGCAGAGCTTTAGTTGATATAATGGAAATCTAATGAAAAAATTTAAAATTATCAGTTTTTTTGTTTTAATTTGTTTAGCATCATCTATTGCAAGCTATTTTTATTTTAGACAAACAAACTTCTCATCATCAAACCTTTTAAGACCTAGAAAAGCAACAGAAACCAAAATAAAAGAATTACCTCTTTTGCAATATTCCATAGAAAATTTAGCCAAAAAAGAATTTGTGGCAAAAAAACCCATCAAAATTGAGGAAATTATTTCGAAAAACTTAGAGCAAAAAACTTATGTTTTGCTTTTCAGTTATGAAAGTCAAGGTAAAAACATTTCTGGAGCACTTAATCTAAAAATTAGTAAAAATTCTACTCAAGAGCCAGTTGTTGTTATGATTAGAGGCTTCGTTCCACTGGAAGAATATTTTTTTGGAGCTGGCACTCAAAGCGCAGCATCAGTTCTTGCAGACAATGGCTATGTTACCTTGTCGCCAGATTTTTTAGGTTTTGGAGCAAGCGATAGCGAACCAGTAAATACTTGGGAAGCTAGATTTATCAAGGTTGTCAATGTCATAGACCTTATTAAAACTATTCAAGCTTTTCCTGAAATTGATCTAAGCACATTGCCAAGCTTGCCAATCAAAAAAATCAGTCTGGACGCTAATAAAATTGGCATCTGGGCACATAGTAATGGTGGGCAGATTGCCGTCTCTACTCTAGAAGTTTTAGGCAGCAATCTGCCGACAACATTATGGGCGCCAGTCCTGGCGCCCTTCCCATATTCAATTCTTTATTTTACTGACGAAAATGCCGACGAAGGCAAAGAAGCTCGCAAGTATTTATCGCAATTCGAAGAAGATTATGATGTTTTTGATTTTTCACTCACCAAACATCTCGATCGCTTAAATGGACCAATTCAAATTCAACATGGAACCAATGATGACTCAGCTCTAGTTTCATGGACAGAGGAATTCTTGACTAAAATTGACCTAGAAAATAAGACTAGAGAAATTAATAATTCCGCCACAGATAGTAGCCAAAGCGCTTTGACTAAAAAAGAAGAAATTAAAATCGACTTTTTTAAATATCCTGGAGGAGATCATAATTTGCAGCCAAATTGGAATGAAGCCGTAGAGAAAGATCTGCTTTTTTTCAAGAAAAATCTTCTAAATAAAATTTAAAATTAAGCCTTTAGTAATTTAGGTGGCTCGCCATCTTCCAAAAGTTCAGCCGAACTGCCACGATATTGCTCAATTTTGGCAATTTTCTTTTCCATTTGGCGTTTTCTGGTAATAGTTAGTGTTTCGTAATTCTTTTGCAAAGTTTCAATACTGCGACCAAATTTTAAAAATTCCTCATCAAATTTAATCCATTCGCTAGCAAAAGCATCAATGTGTTTAATCACTTCTTTGATTTTTTTGCCAACCATAAAATTGCGATAGCTCTCCATCACCGTGCGAGCCACAATTAGGAAACTAAAAGGCGAACAAATAATAACTTTCTTGGCCAAAGCCTCATCAATAATATCTGGAAATTTTTGATTTATGAAAGAAAACAAAGCCTCGTTTGGCACAAACATAATTGCATAATCAAGCGTGTCATTTTCTGGAGAAATGTAGGCTGCCACTTTATCAACCTTAATCTTTAGATCTCTCTTAAATTGTTGAACATGAGTTTGCTTTTCAGCTTGATTCTCAGTCATCGACATTTTTTGGATCTCTTGATAAGGAAATTTAACATCAACAGGCACATTACGATGATCTGGAAGTAGCAAAGTAATATCTGGTTTCATCGCAGAATCACCAAGTTTTGATTGACGTAAATAGTGAATACCTTCCTGCAAACCATTAGCTTGAAGCAAATCTTCAATAATGCGCTCGCCCCAGGCTCCACGAGTTTGATTATTGGATAAAACTTTAGCCAAAGCTTCAGTGGAAATTTTAAGCTCTTTGGTCAGCAGGCGATGTTCTTCAACTGCCGCCCCAACTTTACTAATTTTATCGATTTGATCTTTTTCAATTGAACGAATTTCTTTTTGCTGTTCACCCATTTCTTGGCGAAGATCCTTAATCATTTTTTCAATCATGACTTGTTTATTGGAAAGATCATTTCTAATTAAGTCTTTTTCGCCTTGCAGAATGCCTTTACTTTGAATGGCAATTTCATTAGAAGCCATACCAAAAACTTTATGAACCATGTCTTCCAACTGTTGACTAGATTGATCTGAATTTTTTTCTGACAGAAGTTTTTTAATTAAAAAATAAAAAACAGTCAAACCTAAAATAAAAAATAAAGATAATAATAAAACAGTAGTGCTAGTCATATGTCGTTCTAGTATACTGAAAACATGGAGAAGAACCAAGCGCGATCAAGACTTAAACCAAAAAAAGAATCTCTTCTCAAGAAATATCTTCATTATATTTTTTGTCTTTTAATTGCCTTATTCGCTTATTTTTTACTCTATTTATTACTAAGCAAAGTTTATCCAAGCCAAATTCAAAATTTTCTTTTCAAAAATAGCTATTTGTACCCTCAACTGGCG
>CAJBWJ010000027.1 GCA_903959355.1 uncultured bacterium | reverse complement strand
GCATAACCAAAGTCCTATGCGCAAACCCTGGCATAGAGGTGGTGAAGAGGCGTGGCGAAGAGGCGGCAGTCTGTTTTTATTATTAAATCAATTAAAAATAAAGCTAAATTTAATCTAAGCAAAGAAGAAATTTGGAAAAAAGAGATTCTACTAGCAGATAATTCAAAAACATTTGCAGAAAAATTAGTTCATTTTGGATTATCTGATCAAAATAAAATTTTGATAAATAACTATCCAAGTGAAAAATTGAAAACTTTGGAAATAAAAAGGAATGAACTAAATCAAAAAAATTTTGAAAAAGCAAAACTTGAAAAACTAAACCAAGAAAAATTTGAAAAAATAAACAAAGAAAAACTAGAAAAAGAAAGTCAAGAAAAATTTGAAAAAATAAACAAAGAAAAACTAGAAAAAGAAAAAATTGAAGAACTGTTTGTCAGATCGATTAAAAAAATAGATGAACTTAATTTTGATAAATTCAGTTTAGTAATTGAAGCAAATGCTGCCAATCAACCTATATTAAAGTGTCTTGATAAAAATAAAAATGAAATATGGAGCTACAGAACTGAAGAAAGAATTAATCCTAGAGAAATTTATCAAGACGGCAACAGATTATATTTTTTTAATGCAGATAACACAATTTTAGAATCAATTGAAATCAGTCAACGTGATCCAAATGAGAATAAATTGAAAGAGCTTAATTTTAAAATTAAAGAAAATTTTTCCGCTCATTACCCATATAAAAACTCAAATCCACAAATTGATTCTGAAACTAAAAAAATATATCCTGGTTTGGAAATTAGAAAAATTATTCAAAGAATATCTTTCTTCTTCAAAAATCTAAAAAAAATAACTGTTTTTGAAATTTCGCAGCAAGAACAGAATGATTATTTAGAGTTTAATATTCAGCATGAGCAGAATTTTTATAAAAATGTTTTCACAGAAATTAAAATAGAAGCAATTTTCACTAATCAAGAAGATAATCAAAAAATCAAAGTAAAAGGATTTTATTACGATAATGATCTGTGGAAAATTAGAGCTAAATTGAAAAAGGGACTATGGAGGTGGCAAGTAAAAATAAAAACTCCATACTTTATAAGTAAAAAAGATGGCACTTTTGAAATAAGTAAAGATTTTTCAAAACAATTACAAATAAAAGATGGTGCTTTTTTTACTGAAGACAATGAAGCTTTTATTCCTATGGGATTGCAGGGAGTAATTTCCGATAGAAGCAGGGATGGAAATCCTCTAAACAAAATGGATTATGCAAAAGATCCAACTCCGCCAACTGATCCAAAAAAATATAACTTTTTAACTTTCACTGATTATTTAGATTTATATAAAAAAGAAGCAAAAATGAATATATTCCGTTACGGGCCAGACAATCTAGCTCCACCAATTTGGCAGAATCTAGACAATCCAAAAGATTTTGAGATGAACGTAAATGGCAACATGCAGGGAGACTATATCTTAAATGAATTGAAAAAGAGAGATTTCAGAGCAATGATGAGCATCTTTGCTTTTTATCCACCATATATTTCCGAAGAAGCATTTTATAAGAAAGATAATCAGGAAGTGATTAAAGATTATTTGGACTATGTAATAGCTAGATACGCTTCTTCAATAGATATTTGGGAGCTTACCAATGAAGCAGCGCCAAGTCTTAAATGGTTAAACTTTGTTAGTAATTATTTGGCAGAAAATGATCCATACAAACATCCAATTACAACCAATATAGAAGAAAAGAAATTAGATAATTCAGATTTACTTTCAATCCATTGGTATGCCGTAGTTCCAGAAAATAATTTTGAATTAATAGATCAAGCAAATCACATTGATAGCAAGCAAGACTTTGAGAAGGCAACAATAATTAGTGAGTTTGGTTTTAAAGGTTCAAATTATTTCAATGGTTCTAGCACTTTGTTAAGAAAATTTGTCTGGATCTCTACATTTAGAAAAATGGGAATGATTTTTTGGAACACTGGCGATGGATTTTATAAAAATGCAGAAAATGGAAATATTTACTTGGGACCAGTTGAAAGAAATATTTTAAAGAACCTAAGCGATTTTTTACCAAAACTAACTTATCCAACACAAAAAGATTCAGAATTAATTTCTAATCAAAACTTAATTTCTTATAAATTAAGTGATGAAAATTGGCAATTAATTTACTTATTAAAAATAGATGAAAAAATAGAAAATAAAGAAGTCAACTTAAAATTAAATTTAGATAATAGTGGTTTGCTGGCAACATTTGATCCTAAAACTGGAGAGGTTTTGAACTATTTTGAAGTAACAGAGGGAGAATCAATCATTAAAATCCCATCATTTAGCGATGATCTAGCTATTAAAATAAAATACTGGAAAAATTAAAATTCGTATTTTTTAATTAAGTCACAAATAAAATCAATTTCTTGATTTGTTAATTCTGGATAAAAAGGAATTGATAGAGTTTGCTTAGCATAGAGCTCGGCATTTGGAAAATCGCCTTTTTTATATCCCAAAAATTTTAATGATTCCTGCAGATGAAGGGTAGTTGGATAATATGTCCCACTTCCTACTCCATTGTCTGATAAATATTTGGCAAATTTACCTCTATTTTTAATAAAGATAGAAAAAATATATAAAGAAGGTTTGCTGTACTCTGGCCAAACAACCGTCTTGACTCCTTTTTTAGCAAAAACTGCTTGATATTTTTTAGCAATTTTTAATCTTTTTTCAATCCAACCCTCTAATAAAGGAAGTTTAACATTAAGAAAAGCAGATTGAAGATTGTCTATTTTTTCATTATAGCCAACTAAACGATGCTTATATTTCTTACCATAAAGACCATGCTCGGCAAACATTTGTGCCTTTTTTAACAATTTTTTATTGTTTGTTGTAATAATGCCGGCATTTCCCAGTGAACCAAAAGCTTTTGATGGATAAAAAGAAAAACAAGCCAAATCACCAAAAGAACCAATCTTTTTATTTTTATAAATTGAACCATGAGCGTGAGAAGCGTCTTCTATTAAAAACAGCTTATTTTTCTTACAAAAACTAACTATTTTTGTCATTTCGCATGGCACGCCAGCAAAATGAACCAAAAGAATAGCTTTTGTTCGCTTTGTCTTAACTTTTTCAATGCTCTCAGGGTCTAGATTGCCGGTTTTTGGGTCTACATCTGCAAAAACTATCTTAGCCCCAGCATGAATGATTGCGTCGCTTGTAGCAGAAAAAGTCATCGGCGTAGTAATGACTTCATCATCCTTTTGCAACTCAAGCGCTTTTAAGGCTACGATTAGAGCAGCTGTTCCCGATTTAACTCCCAAAGCATATTTGCAATCTACAAAATTGGCAAAATTTTTCTCCAACATCACTGTTTGCTCTCCATGAGTAAATTCATTTTTGTCCAAAACTTCTTCAAAAGCTTTGGTAAAAGATTTGCGAAGTGGTGAAATTTGTCTACTAAGATCGAAAAGATTAATTTTCATAAAACTTTCTTCTTGTTAAAGCCAATAAACTGACATCTTCAATATAATTATTGTATCTTTGATCAAGTTTAGCTCTTTTGCCAAAAAAATCTTCTATAGATTTATAAAGCGGGCTTTGTTTGCTTTTTACCTCAATTT
>CAJBWJ010000026.1 GCA_903959355.1 uncultured bacterium | reverse complement strand
AGCATGATAAAAATTACAATAAAAAAATTATTCTTTTACTAATTGAGCTATTACTATACCTCTGCGCAAGACTGTTCCCTCTGGCACACAAGTCACTAATTTGAGCTGACGAACATCATAGCGTTGAGCCAAAATAAAAGTATCAGTTGGCTGAACCTCAGTGTTGCTTTGCACCTGATAAGTGTATTTTACATTATTGTAAGTTACGTAGATTTTATCACCACTTTTGAGTGTCATTATCTTACTAAAAATGGAAGAATAGCGACGAGAGTTTTTTTCACTTGGATTATAAAACTGGCGCAAAACAGAATGACCAAAAATAACTGGTGCACCAGGCTCTCCTGGCAAAGCAGTCCCAGGATATTGAATCAAACTTTTATTAAGATCAGTTCCGCCTATTCTTACTTTGGTATTACTAATATTGAGAGATGGTATGTCTAGACGATATTCCTCCACTTTGTAATCAATAGTAGAAAAGCTAGAACTTTGCTCATCAAACCAATTGCTTAGATCAGTGTAATCGAGATTGTAATCTAAAATTATTGGTTCATCTAAAACAGCTTTTTTGTCAGTTTTATTTTCATCAATCACATTAGACTTAGCAAAAACTAAATTCCCAACATTAGCTATTTGCGAACCAGATAAAGGAGAAAGCAAATCAGTAACTTTTTGGCCATCACTTGGAAGCATCTGACTTATAATTGGCCAAGCAGCAGAACCAGCCAAAACAATGCCTATGCTGATTAAAATAAGCGGAATTGCGGCAGCGCCAACTTTGATGAATTGCGGAATGCGCTGCCAAAATCTAGATTTTATTTTTTGATCTAGCTCTTTTTCAAAATTTTGATTAGCTTTATTTCTTTTGGAAAAATCTATAACTTTTTCATTCAATTCATCTAGAGAAACATTCTTGAGTAAAGCCTGTCTATAAACTCCTAGCAATTCCTGCTTGTTGATTTTAAAATCTTTTGACATAGGAATTATTTGCTTAATTCTAAAATGATTCTAGATTGATCATCTGGTAAATTGCGCAAAATATTGATCAGAAATGGTGGATTAAAAATAACTTGAGCTTGCTTAATCTCACTGTTATTTTCTAAGTAATCTTCAGCTTCGAGCCAACTTTTACCAAGAACCTGTTTCTTCAATTCTTCCAAGTTGAGATTTGCTGTGGCCTTAACACTGAGATCGGCACTCAATTTAATTTTACTAGAATTAGAAGCAGCCTGAGCCTTATCACTCATCAAAGATGGCTCTTCAACAAAACTATAACCAGCCGGTAAGTCTTTTTGCAAAATATCCGATGACATTTTTTTCAAATCAGCTGAAAGGTACTTTACCGCTTCAGCCTCTAAGGTCAGATTTAGTGTTAATGATTCTGTCTCATCACCTAATTTTGCAGAAAAAGTGCTTTCAACAACTTTGGTCTTGCCAGTAGGAACTAAATAGAGACCATCTTTTGATTCTTGATTAAATTCTTTGGCTACCTCTTCTGCTAATTTTTTACTCAAGCTATCCAATAATCTATTCTGATCAACCTCTGCTACAACTCTAACTTCTCGACTAGAACCACCAGAAAAATTATCGGCGGCTGTTGCAGAAAACTTATCATCGAAATAATCGGCTACACGGAACTTAGTTTCTTTATTGAAATTAGCATCAGAACCAATGTCTTTGGCAGTAACATTAGTTTCTGCTTTACCAAAATCTACTCCAGAACCATCTTGTTTCAAAACAGAAGCGGGAACTTTGATATCTGCATCAATTAAGAAATCAATGTCATTACTGCTAACAATCGTTCCCTGCTTTAACTCGGTTTCTGTAGTGGTTTTGTTATAAATAGTTATCTTACCCTTGGCTTTATCACCAACTAAACCAATGCCTGTGGTAGAAGTTACATCTTGACCACTAATTTCTTTGTTTTGCAAAGAAGCCTTCAGCAAAGCCTTGCTAAAATCAGAATTTTCAATACTTGGATCTAGAGTAACAACAACACTTTTTTGTAACAAAGTTTGTTCAGGTGTCAAAACAATTTTTACTTTAGAAAGAAAAAAAGAAAAAATCGTGGCAATGGTCAAAAGACCCAATAAGCCAGCAGCAAAACCAATCAGAATCATTTTTTTGTGAGAAAAATAGAATCTACCAATTGGTGAACGTTTTTTATTTGGTTTATTATCAACAGCTATTTCTTCTCTCATTGAAGAAGGATTTTTAAAATTATCTTTTTTAGAAAAATAGTTCTGATCAAAATTAATTCCAAAACTGCTGGCGCTTGATTTTTCAGGCACATCACCAACATTTTCATGAAGGTTTGTCGCGCTTCGCTCGACGGCATACTCAGCAGATTGAGCTTGAGTGACTTGAGATGACTGAACTTGAGGCAATTCTGGTTTAATTTCTTGTTTTGCAACTGTTTCAGGTTTTTGATTAACTAAAATAGGCTGTCTTGACTCAATTTCTCTTTTTGGCATTTTGGCTAGTAAATTTTCCTTACTAATAACCTTGCCAGCACTCAAGCTAATGGACTTAATCATATAATCTGGCTCTAAGACAACGATCGTCGGAGCTTGAGCAAAGCCTGGATTTTTTGTCCAATCTTCTTTTATTAATTGTCCGTGCAATGATTCCATTTCCTTTTGTTTGAGAGCAATTGAAGTCATTAGAACCTTGCCTGGAAAATATTTGCCCTCATCACCGAGTTTTTTTGCAGCTCTAGCCAAGATTTCTGCAAAATCATCAACCACACTACCAGAACGACCGACAGTAATTAAATCTAAAAATTGACCATGTTTAAGAAAAATAAGATCCAAACTATCTTCTTTAAAAATAATTAAAAGACAAGAATCACTCTCATCACCAATCAAACGAGCTTCAGCTAAAGCTTCTGGAATACTAATTTGACCAATAGCGTCTAGGCTTAATTCTTCGGAGATTTCTTTGACGATTGGTCTTTTAAGATCACTGAGATCGCCGTCTTCCAACCAAGTATGGTCAAGTGCAAAAACAGTTTCTACCACATCCTGAGATTCAGAACCTAGCTGCTGCAAACTTTTGTCTAGCTGATCTAATAAATCTTGACGATCAAAATAAGTTTTGATGTCTGAAAACTCCTTGATCTGTACTCCTTGGCCATTATTTGAAACCAAAGAAGACTGCACATATTTGTCAGTTAATAGAACAGTAAGAAAATAATGCTTCGCTTGGTCAGGCATAGTACAAGCTCCATTAAAGCAAAATTAAGAGCTTTTTTGAAGAGCGTATATTCTTCTGATGCCATCAGCCACTGCTTTTTCTTTAGCCAGAACAATCTCACCTATCAAGCCAGTGTGCTCAACATGAGGCCCAGAACAAAGCTCACGAGAAATGAAATCCTCACCTCTTTTATCTCCATTTGGATTTTTGCCAATAGAATAAATATTGACTATGTCTGGGTATTTGTCGACAAATAAAGCAATTGCTCCAGATTTAAGAGCTTCTGATTTTGGCATAGTTTGCTTGCTAACTTGAAAATCTGCTTTAATCCAACCATTAATAAGATTAGTAATTTGCTCTTTTTCTTCGATTGTTAGGGCTTTTGGATAGGAAAAATCAAAACGCAAACGCTCGGCAGTAATGTTTGATCCTCTTTGCTCAACACTTTCTCCAAGGACTTGGCGCAGCGCAGCGTGAAGCAAATGAGTAACGCTGTGATATTTCACAGACATTTCTTCTTGGTCAGCTAAGCCACTCTTAAATTTATTTTTAAGAACTGATTTAGAATCATTCGAGTGAGCTTGTTTTTGCTCTAGATACAATTCTTTAATATTTTTTTCTATCTTCAAACCTTTGACTTGTGCTTCTTCCAAAGATAACTCTAGAGGAAAACCAAAACTTTCATAAAGTTTAAAGGCAAGATAAGCAGTTAATTCGTTTTGCTGAGAAGCCATTCTTTCGAATTCTTTAAGACCTTTACTCAAACTTCTGCTAAATTTCAATTGTTCAGCTTGCAAAATCTGACTAATTTTTTCTTCCTGATCTTTGAGTTTTGGATAGAAATCTGTGTAAATATCAATTACAACTGGAACTAATTCAACCAAAGTTTCTTGTTTGATTTCCAGATAGGCAGCTTGGCGCAAAGCGCGACGAAGTAAACGACGCAACACATAGCCTTGTTCTTTGCTTGAAGGAAAGACGCCGTCAGACATCAACATTACTGCTGCTTTCATATGATCAGCAATAATTCTGAAATATTTTTTGTTAGCATCATCTTCGTAACTTAAGTTTGTGAAAGACTGAATTTTTTCAATCAAAGGCCAAAAAGCAGCTGTCTTAAAAACATCTGGCTGATTCTGATAAGCTGCCAAAATTCTTTCAAGGCCTCCACCAAAATCAATATTAGCTTGAGCTAAAGGCTCAAAACCAGCATTGGTCTTTTGGTACTGCATAAAAACTGAATTACCAATTTCCAAAAAACGACCACAGTCACAATTGATGTGACATGGACCTTCAGTCTCATGAATTTTCTTAGCTAAATCACTAGTTTGTTCGCCGAAATCATAAAAAACTTCACTGTCTGGACCACCTAATTCACCAATTGGCATATTAGCTGGAATTCCAGAACGAGACCACCAATTTTTCTTTTCACCATAAAAGAAAATGCGACCATCTTGCAAACCTTCTTCAGGATTTGCGACAATTTTCATAGAAACTCCAACAGAAGAAAAAAGCTCTTGCCAAACATTGGCGGCAACATCATCGCGGTCAATTCCTAAATCCTTGTTACCAGAAAAACAAGATACGTAAATCTTATTTGGATCAATCTTTAATTCTTTGATCAGGAAATTAAAAATAAAAGTAATTTGTTCTTTTTTAAAATAATCACCAAAAGACCAATTACCAAGCATTTCAAAAAAGGTGGTGTGACGATTGTCACCAACTTCTTCAATGTCGTCAGCTCTAAAACATTTTTGCGAATCAGCTACTCTTTTTCCCTCTGGATGAGCTTCGCCAAAAAAATAAGGAATCATTGATTGCATGCCAGAACTACTAAACAAAGTAGTTGGATCATTTTCTGGAACCAAAGGAGCAGAAGGCACAATCTTATGATTTAGACTGCTTAAATAAGTTAAATATTTTTGACGAATAAAAAATAAATCTGACATGGCGAGTATTATATTTTGAACCCTGTCTTTTTGCAAAGCAAAAAGCAGCTGGTGCAAAAGATGCTGTGCATGACAGATCAAACACCTTTAAATTTTTGTTTTTTGCTGCGACTGCGACGGCGTTTTAATTTTGCCAGATGAGCTAATTCTTTTTCGATAACATTGCTTTCAAAAGCAGTTTTCATACCCACAAAAGAATCTACAAGCTTCTTTAAATATTGCGAACGGAAATCCTCCAAAGAAATTTTTTTATCTTTAAGCAAACCTTGTTGCCATAGATATTCTCTAGCTTCTTCCCATTTTTCTGACAATTGCTGCCATTTTTTGCTACCCACTGGACTAGCGAAATAGGAAAAAATGGCGCCCAAACTAAAGGCGCCAGCAAACAGTAATAATGAATTATTATTCTCCGTCTTTTGCATCAATTTGATCTTTTTCTTTGTCTTTATCTTTATTTACAAAAGACATAAAGCCTTCAGCAACTTTAAGACCAGCTGTAAAATTTGTCACAAAAGCGCTAAGACTATGAAAAGGATTAAGGATTCCAACTATTTTTTCTTGGGTGCTATCAATTACTAAATTGGCTTTATCGACTGCAGTATTGGCTTTTTTAAGAACCTTTTTACCTTCAACTAGAACTCCAATTAAATTAATGGCTACAGCCACCAAAACAATGGTTAAAATTACTAAACAAACAACTAAAACGATGGGAAGAATTTCATTAGTCATGTGGCTATTGTGACACAGCCTGAAACTTTTTTCAAAACTTAACCTTCACACTGCGTTGCAAAATTGTGCTTTTGCCATTTTTATCACTTGCTTTAACAGTAATTGTATTGACTCCTTCTTGAGGTAAATACAATTCATTTTCAAAAGAACCATCAACTTTTAAAGCTACCGGCACTGAGTTAATTGTTAAAATTGCATCAAGAGTAGTTTTGCCTTTTAGAATCACCTTGGAAGAAACTTCTTCATTTTCCAAAGGAGAAGCAAGTATCAGTGCTGGAGGACGACTCAATTGATACCATTGCCAAGCTGCATAAGAGAAAAATACAGCAAAAACAGTGATAACAGAAAGTAAAACCAAACGAACCGGCATCCATAAAGTTTTCTTTTTTAATTCAGGATAGAGAAATTCTCTGGGAATCAATTGCCCTTTGACACTTTCTTCAAAATCACGACGCAAAATAGCAAAAAGTGGCTTTTCATCAAGCTTAAATACTCTAGCATAATTGCGGATATAAGCTTTGATAAAAGTAGCTGCTGGCAAAAAATCGAAGTTATTTTCTTCCAAAGCAACCAAGTACTCTATTTTAATATGAGTATCTTCTGCCAAATCTTCTAGCGTAAAACGAGCTTTTTCTCTAGCGGCTCGCAATAAATCGCCAATCGTTTGAGTTTGCATTTTTGATTTTTAAAACCAATTTTTAAGCTAAAGCTTTTTTAAGAAGCATGGTCACTCTGCCACCATCTGCTCTGTTGCCAGCTTTTTTCATCACTTGACCCATGAGTGGACCGAAGTCCTTATTAGTAGCACTGGCCACAATTTCAGTAACAATTTGTTCTAGTTCTGTATCTGACAATTCAGTTGGTAAATAGTTAGCAAAAATTTCAATTTTGCTATTTGTCTCATCAATGAGATCTTGACGAGCGGCTTTTTCAAAATCAAGTAAAGCATCTTTTTGTTGCTTCAACATGGTTTTGATAATTTTTTGCACTTTTTCATCATCGGCTTCACCATTATCGATTTCGAAGTTTTTAACCTCCGAACGAATCATTCTAATTACATCAAGCTTAAGAGCTTCATGAGCTCTCATCGCATTTTTCATATCTTCCATTAGTTGTTCTTTTAAAGTCATAGTTGTACCTTTCATTAATTATTGTTTACGGCGTGGACAATACAGGACTCGAACCTGTGACCTCACGAATGTGAATCGTGCGCTCTAACCAACTGAGCTAATTGTCCTTGATATGAGAATCACTGTAGATTTTAACATAAGAAAAGATGAAGTCACACTTCTTGCTAACTGACTCAGTAATAATTAATGTATGTGAAAATCAAGAATTTTATTTTAGAACTCTTTTTTCCAAGTTTTTGTTTGAATTGCCAAAAACTTGGCCATCTTCTTTGCAAAAATTGCTATAACGATCTAAAATTTTATTTTTCCCAAAACAAAATCCAAGAAATTAAATCAAATCTAAAAGTAATTTATTTTGATGATTTGCAAATTATGGCTAAATTTGAAGGATCTCTAGCAAAATTAATCAAAGCTCTTAAATACCAAGACAGTAAAAATATCGCTCCACTGCTTTCTAAAATGCTTTGGCGACACTTAATTGTCCCACAAGTTGACTTCATCACTTTTATTCCTCTGCATCCATATAAATTAAGAGCTAGAGGCTATAATCAATGTCAGGAAATTGCCTTAGAATTTGGCAGACTTGCAAATACTCCTGTCAAAAATTTATTAGAAAGAACAAAAAATATTAAAGCTCAAGCTAAAATTAAAAATCAACAAGAACGCCTTCAAAGAATGCAAAATACTTTCCAAATAAGAAGTAAATACAAAGATTTAATCAAAAATAAAACAATTATTTTAATAGACGATGTTTTGACGACCGGCGCCACTCTTAATGCTGCTAGCAAAACGCTCAAAGATTCTGGTGCAAAGGCAATTTTTGGCTTGATAGTAGCGTCAAAAAATGAGTAATTTAGGCAGATTCATGCTATAATTGAGCTCTAGTTCTTTAAAAAGGGGATGTATTGCTTTGACGTAACATCTTTTAGATAGCGGCGGATCGTCTTTTGGATCAAAGACGCTAAAGAAGGTCTAAGACTTAATTGTCGATAAAATAATTTCAAAAGTGAAGAGTGCTGCCAGCAATTTTGTTGCCAGTCTCCGAACTCCTGTCTTAGCTTATTGCTAAGTAAGGCATTTATTTACTTGTTTTAGTGGCGCAAGTAAGTAAGTGAAAACTCAGTCACTTGGCTAATTATTTGAATTTGCGTTTCAAGTAATTCTAAGAAAATAACGCAGATAAATCAGTAAAAGTTTGTTTATGCAACTTATTGGTTTTTAATCAAAAATAAACTATATCTGTAGAAACTATTTAAACATTTGGATACGGACGCGGGTTCATAACCCGCCATCTCCACTTTTAAAATTCAACAACCCATTATCTCCTGTTTTAGTTGCAACTATTTCTTTTCAAAGAAAAACCCGCTTCCCAAAGAAAGCGGGTTTCATGTTAGTAGAAAGAATCTCTTACGAAGGACTCGGTCCTGGAAGCCATCCAAGGGCAATCCAGACAGCTATGGCTAGCCATGGCTTGTGGTCTTCGATATAAGAATCTCCTACCTTATTATGTACCTTTTTATGCATGAGAATCATCATCTCACGCCTCCTGTGTTGTTCCTAGGTTATGTTGAGATAGCATTTACCTCAAGAATTAGGAACAAACCAATTATAACAAAACAATTGAAAAAGTCAATATTATAGGACTAATAAATATATTTACCCCTGTTGCTCTTTACTCATCAGGAATTCTCTAATCTTATTGTTATTCACATCTCTTGGTTTACTGCCATCTGGAGGACCGACTAAACCAATTTCATAGAGTTGGTCAAGAATTCTAGCGGCGCGGGCATAACCGACCGACAAACGACGCTGAATCAAAGATGAAGAAGCCTTATCAGCGGTCAAAAAGAGCCGCGCCGCCTCTTCACATTTATCATCAATATCTACTCCATTACTGTCAGAACCAGAACTACCACCAGTGATTCTATTTGATTGAAATTTAGTAACAATTTCTTCTTCATAATGAGGCTTCTGACCCTGAGATCTGAGGAATTGGGTCAGACTGTTGGCTTCTTGAGCACTCACATAAGTACCTTGGACACGAATTGGTTTTGGTTTGTCAGGAGCTTGGAAAAGCATATCACCACGACCAAGTAGCTTTTCAGCACCAGGACTATCCAAGATCACGCGACTATCAGTCATCGAAGTAACATTGAAAGCAATACGCGTTGGCACGTTAGCTTTAATCAAACCCGTTAAAACATCAACTGAAGGGCGTTGAGTGGCTAGAACCAAGTGGATACCCACGGCACGAGCCATTTGAGCAATACGAGTAATACTTTCTTCAACTTCTGCCGGAGCAAAAAGCATCACATCAGCCAACTCATCAATCACAATGACGATGTTTGGCATGGTCGCTAAACCAGCTAGTTCGTTGTATTCATTAATATTCTTTACTCCAACCTCAGCCAACATCTTGTAACGCTTGTCCATTGTTTGACAAGACCATTTGAGAGCTGAAACAACCTTATTTGGCTCAACAATGACAGGAGTCAAAAGATGAGGAATATCGTTATAGCCAGTCAATTCAACACGTTTTGGATCAACCAAAATGAATTTAACTTCTTCAGGCGTTGCTCTAAAAAGAATCGAACACATAAAAGAGTTAATACAAACTGATTTTCCAGAACCAGTAGATCCAGCAATCAATAAATGAGGCATGGAAGCAATATCCACAATCGATGGATTGCCTGCCACATCAATACCAAGAGCTACGGCTAATTTTGATTTATGCTTCTTCATGGCAGGAGCTGAAAGCATGGTTTTTAAAGTCACATACTCAGCACTACGATTTGGCACTTCCACACCAACTAAATTACGACCAGGAATTGGCGCTTCAATACGAATCTGTCCAGTTGGAGCAGAAAGAGCCAAAGCCAAATCAGTTGAAAGAGCGGTAATTTTAGATAAGCGAGTACCTTTATTAATATCTAGTGCATACTGCGTAACTGCTGGGCCTGGATTGTATTCAACCACCTTGGCTCCAATACCAAATGAATCCAGAGTATTTTCAATAATCGTTGCATTTCCCTTAACATCGCCGCGATCGGCTTTACCGCCAGATTTTTGTGAAAGCAAAGACAATGGTGGATATTCCCAAACCATCGGTGCAGAAGAAGCATTGAGAGCTTCTTGATCATCTAAGCTAAGAGAAGGAGAAAGCTGTTTCTTGATTTCATCTTCAATAATGGCTTTAGCGCTACTATTATCTTGTTCTATTTCATCATTAAAAGAAGAACCTTTTTTCAAATCTTTATCTTTATTCAGGCCAAATCCAAAACTAGGAATAGAAAAACCTTTGGCTTTTTTAATTTCTTTATCTGAAACTTGATCGGCAAAAATATCTTTATTTGCTTTTTTATCTCCATCTTTTTTCTTAAATAATTTGGCAATTAATTCAGCTAATTCCAATAAAGAAGATTGAGACAAAATTAAAAAACCAACTAATAAAATAGAAATAAAGAAAGCGTATGAGCCAGGATCAGTTAGCAATCTGGCAAAGTTTGCAAAAACACTCTGGCCGATTTGACCACTCTTAGTGGCTCCCATGGTGCCGAGCATTAATAAAATTGTGCCAAGCAAAATAGTTGGTTTGGACCAAGCATGCTTACTGCGCAACATCACTAAACCTGCAGAAATAAAAACGAAAGGTAAGAAAAGCATTGACAAGCCAAATTGCAAAGATAAAAGATCATTGATAAAAACAAGCAACTGACCTCTTCCGGTAAAAGAAATTAAAACCAGCAAACCAAGCAAAATCAAAAAAACAGCGACTATTGAATAACTAGTATCTGTTCTCATTTTGAGACGGATACCTTGACGTTTTTTTCTTCTACTGCTTTTGAACTTAGCCATATGATATAAAGTCTTTAATTATATTATTATAGGATATAACATAAAACACCGATACAAGTCAAGTGCTTTGTTAAAACCAACAAGTCTATTTAAGATGAAAAACGCTCGACTTGCAAGAGATAGCTACATTTCCACAATTACTGGTACGATCATTGGCTCTCTTTGAATCACTTTGTAAAGTTTTTTAGCTAGACGGCGCTCGATTCTCTTCTTCAATTCATCATCTTTCATATTCTTGCCTTCATCGCCAATTACTTCAGCAGTTTTTTCTTTGATAAACTGAATGACCTCATCAGCTTCCTTCATGAAAACAAATCCTCTAGAAACTACTTTCATTTCTGCTAAATCAAAATTACCATTAATTTTTGGAATAACCAAAACGATGATGCCAGCTTTAGAAAGTGACAAGCGATCAGATAGAACAACTGGACCGACATCGCCAATACCTAGACCGTCGACTGCTTTAGCATTTAATAAAACCTCGTCAACTACTTTGACGCCAGTCTCATCTATACCAATTACTTCTCCAGATTTAGGCAATAAAATGTGACGATTGTCATAACCAGCTGCATTGGCCACTAGTTTTCTAAAAAGAGCACGATGACGATCGGCTCCACCAATTGGCATGAGATATTTAGCAGATAGAGAATCAACCATTTCTCTCTGTTCAACACTACTGGCATGACCAGAACTATGAATATTTCTATTGATGTCTGGATAAACCACTTCTACTCCATTAGCAGATAACTCATCGATGGCTGCGTAATAGTTGATTTCATTGCCAGGAATAACATTGGCTGAAAAAATAACTTTATCTTCTGGAGTAATTTGTATAATACGATGCTCGCCGTAAACGGCTCGCACTAGAGACGAACCTTCTTGACCTTGGCTACCAGCAATGACGATGCACAATCTGCTGTCTGGAACTTCAGAAATATGATTCTTATCAACTTGAATACCTACTGGCAAATGTAGCTTCTTAAGCAGTGAAGCTGAAACCACATTTTGCTCGACACTACGGCCAACAAAAACCACTTGGCGGCCAAGTTTCTCACAAGAATCAACAACTTGCTGTATACGATGAATATGAGAACTCATTAGTGTTACCAAAATTTTGCCACTAACATTTTCCATTTCTTTTTCTAAAGCTGGACCCACTGAAGATTCTGATTTTGTCCAAGCATCTTCTTCAACACGTAAACAATCTAATAAAGCCAGTAAAATTCCTTCACCAGCGACTCTTTTGATTTCTTCCATGTCAGACAAAACACCATCAACTGGTGATTTATCAAGCTT